>DATEDR010000089.1:0-2173 GCA_035281605.1 Sphingobium sp. | reverse complement strand
CGGTGCGCGCGAAACCCATGCGTTCATAGAAGCTGACGGCGCCCTGATTCTGTTCGTTGACGTTGGTCGTCAGGGCGGGATGGAGTTCCAGGCCATGGGTGACCAGCGAGCGTCCCACGCCTTTGCCATGCCAGTCCGGATCGATGAACAGGGCGTCCATATGTGTGCCGTCGATCAGCATGAAGCCGACGGCCTGATCGTCCGTATCGGTAGCCAGCCAGGCGGCCGCCTGCGGCAGGAAGGCGGAGACTTCTGCGGAGATCGAGTCCCGATCCGCCGGCGCGAGAAAATCATGGGTCGCATCGACGGCGCGGCGCCAGATGTCGAAGAGGCGGGCGCCATCGGCGGCGCGGGCAGGGCGGATGGAGGTCATGGACCGCCATATAGGGGCTCCAAGCCGCCGAACGAAGGGGCGAGGCGACGGAAAAGGGCGAAGACACGGCGAAGGGAGCGGGATCATGGGTGGCGTATCCGATTTCGAGCGGCTCGCGCGTCTGCCGGACGACGCCAGGGAGAGGGTGCTGGCAGGGCTGAACGGTGCTGCGGCCCAGGCGCTGGCGCATGACTGGCGCTGGTGGGCGCGGCCCGAACAGCTGGCGCCGGAGGGGGATTGGCAGGTCTGGCTGATGATGGCGGGGCGCGGTTTCGGCAAGACGCGCGCGGGCGCCGAATGGGTGCGCGCCATAGCGGAGGGCGATGGGCAGGCGAGGATCGCTCTGGTCGGCGCCACGCTGGGGGAGGTCCGGTCGGTCATGGTGGAAGGCCCGTCGGGGCTGCTGGCGATAGCGCCCTGGTGGAACCGGCCCGCTTTCTCGCCGGCGCTGCGGCGGCTGATCTGGCCCAATGGCGCGACGGCGATGCTGTTCGGCGCGGCGGAGCCGGAAGCGCTGCGCGGGCCGCAGTTCAGCCATGGCTGGGCCGACGAGATCGCGAAATGGCCGGGGGGCGAGGCGGCTTGGGACAATCTGATGATGGGCCTGCGGCTGGGCCGGCGTCCGCGCCTGCTGGCGACGACGACGCCCCGGCCGGTCGGGCTGGTAAGGAGGCTGGTTGCGCGGGACGGGGTGGACGTCGCCGTGACGCGGGGACGGACGGCGGACAATGCGGCGCACCTGGCCGAGGGATTCATGGCGGCGATGGAGCGCAACTATGGCGCCACGCGGCTGGGGCGGCAGGAGCTGGAGGGCGAGCTGATCGACGAGGTCGAAGGCGCGCTGTGGAGCCGGGACCTGCTGGAGCGGTGCCGGATCGCGTATGTGCCCGGACGGGAGGATGGCGGGGCGCTGCTGTCGCGGGTCGTGGTGGCGGTCGATCCGCCTGCCTCCGCCCACGGCGACGCCTGCGGCATCATCGTCGCGGGCATCGGTCCGGAAGGGCGCGCCTATGTGGTCGCCGATGCCAGCGTGGAGAAGGCGTCGCCGGAAGGCTGGGCCCGCGCGGTCGCGGCGGCGGCGCTGGTGCATGGCGCGGACCGGGTGGTGGCCGAGGCGAATAATGGCGGCGCGATGGTGGAAAGCGTGCTGCGCGCGGCGGAGGCAGGGCTGCCGGTCAAGCTGGTCCATGCAAGCCGGGGGAAGGTGGCGCGGGCCGAGCCGGTGGCGGCGCTGTATGAAACGGGGCGGGTGCTGCATCGCGGCGCCTTCTGGGAGCTGGAGGACCAGATGTGCGGTTTGGTGATGGGGGGCGGCTATGTCGGGCCGGGGCGGTCGCCGGACCGGGCCGACGCGCTGGTATGGGCGCTGACCGACCTGATGTTGGGACGGCGTGGCGAGGCGCGGGTGCGGGGCGTATGAGGAACCGCGATCCCGCCTCCTGCGTAGTAACGGGAAGCATTTTGAGGAGTAGCGATCGTGAAACTGGCGAAGATTGTCATGGTAGCTGCTGGCGTCACGCTGGTCGCATCGCCCGCGGCGGCGGCGTCGCTGAACAGCAAGGAACGGGCGAGGGTGGCGCGGGCGGCGCCGGGCGACCGGGACGAGGTGCGCTATTGCCTGCTCCAGGCGAAGAAGGGCCGCGATCGCGGCACGGTGATCGGCGCGGCAGGCGGCGCGGGCGTTGGCGCGCTGGCGGGTGGAAATGTCGGCGAATCGCTGCTGGCGGGTGCCGCTGGTGCCGTCGCCGGGCGGGTGATCGGGAAGAGCGCGGGGACCAATTCCAGCTGCGACCGGGTGTT
>DATEDR010000088.1:0-5343 GCA_035281605.1 Sphingobium sp. | reverse complement strand
ATAATGGATGGCGGATGCACTATCCTGACCGTCATGTTTGATCCGCACTCGAAAAAACGAGAAGGACCATTCTGCAACGGCGAGGCTTAGCGTCTGCTGTTCAAAGATAGCAATCGAAAGCCGACGTTCCTCTCCCCACCCAAATCCGCCGAATTACCGCCCAATCACTCGGGCGACCTCGACGAATTCCTCTACGCTGACGGTTTCGGCCCGCCGCTGGGGATCGATGCCCACGACGGCCAGTGCGTCCAGCGCGCCCGGCAGGCCCTTGAGGCTCTGCCGTAGCATCTTGCGGCGCTGGCCAAAGGCGGCCGCCGTCAATCGTTCGAGATGTTTGAGCTCTACCCCCTCGGGGGCTGGCTTGGGGATGATGTGCACCACGGCCGACATGACCTTGGGCGGCGGCGTGAAAGCGCTGCGGTGCACTTTCATCGCGATCCGCGCCTCGCTGCGCCATTGGGCCAGCACGGCGAGCCGGCCATAATGATCGCCGCCGGGCTTTGCGACGATCCTTTCGGCGACCTCCATCTGGAACATCAGCGTGAGCGACGACCACCAGGGAAGCGGGCCCCATGCCGCGGACAGCCAGCCGACCAGCAGCGCCGTGCCCACATTATAGGGCAGGTTCGCGATGATGTGCGCGCCCTCGCCCGCCTCCGCGCGGGCGTCGACCTGCATCGCGTCGCCGGATAGGACGCGGAACTGGCCGGGGAAAGCATCGCCCAGTTCCGCGAGCGCGGGCAGGCAGCGAGGGTCCCGCTCGACCGCGACCAGCCGCGCCCCGGCGCGCAGGATAGCGCGGGTGAGGCCGCCTGGACCGGGGCCGACTTCAAAGGCGGGCTGGTCCTTGAGCGGGCCGGGGATCGCGGCGATGCGGTCCAGCAATTTTTCGTCGAGCAGGAAATTCTGGCCCAGCGCCTTGCTGGCCTGCAACCCATGCGCGGCGATGACCTCGCGCAGCGGCGGCAGTGGCGGACGAGCTTCAGAAACCATGCGCGAGGCGCGAACGGGCAGCTTCCGCGGCCATTTTGAGCGCCGCCATCATCGCGCCGGGATTGGCACTGTCCGTTCCGGCGATGCCAAAGGCGGTGCCGTGGTCGGGCGAGGTGCGCACGATCGGCAGGCCGAGCGTGATGTTGACGCCATCGTCGAAATGCAGCGTCTTGAGCGGGATCAGCGCCTGGTCATGATACATGCACAGCACCGCATCATAGGCTTCGCGCGCCCGGCTATGGAACAGGCCATCGGCGGAAAGCGGGCCGACAATGTCCATGCCCTCCTCGCGCAGGGATTCGATGGCGGGACCGATGATGTCGATTTCCTCTCGGCCCAGCGCGCCCCCTTCGCCGGCATGGGGATTGAGGCCGGCAGCGACGATGCGGGGCCGCGGGATACCGAAATTGCGCTGCAGTCCCTTGACGGTCGTGATGGCCCGCGCCCGGATCAGGTCGACGGTCAGGACCGACGGCACCTCCGCGAGCGGGATGTGGATGGTCACGGGAACGACCTTCAGCGACGGTCCGGCCAGCATCATCACCGCGTTATGCGGCGCAACCCCGCACCGTTCGGCGATGAATTCGGTCTGACCCGGATGGGTGAAGCCGACGCCGTAAAGCTGCTCCTTGCCCACGGGCGCGGTCACGATGCCGGCGGCCGATCCGCTGCGGGCCAGGCCAACGGCCGCCTCCAACGCCTGAAAGGCGGTGCGCGCGCCATCGATGCTGGGCGAGCCGGGCAGGATGTCTCCTGCCTCCGCAACCTGCAGGCAGGGGAGGGCGCGTTCGAAAACCTCTGCGGCTTCCTCTGGACTGTCGATCAGTTCGACCGGGCCGAGCCAAACCCGGCGTAGCGAGGCCACATCGCCCACCGCGAAAAAGGAGGGCAAGCCGCGCGCCTCGCGCATCACCCAGCTTTTCGCGACGATCTCAGGCCCAATGCCGGCCGGATCGCCGAGCGGCACGGCGAAGGGCGGCAAAGGGCCGTGGTCAGTTATAGTCGATGATGGCATCGCGGCGAAGATCGCGCAGATAGATGCGGGCGCGCTTGTTGACCCGTTCCTCTTCCAACTGCGCCATGATCTGCTGAGGATTGGGCGCGGCGGCGGAAGAGGCGTCGTCGCGACCGCATACCACCAGCACGCGCACGCCGTCATTGATGGAGCCGAAGGGCGGGGTCGACTGACCCACCTGCAGGCCAAGCAGGATGTCCTGCAGCTGCGGCGGCAGGTCGCGTATCTTCACATTATCGTTGTCGACGACGTCGGCGCCCATCTTGCTGCCCAACTCATTGGCCTCGCCGCAGCCCTTGATCGCCTTGGTCTGCGCGGCGAAGCTCGCCGCCCTGGCGCTCGCCTGTTCCTTGGTCGTGCCAGCGGGGAAGCTGATCGACAGCTGCTTGAGGCTCAGGAGCGCGTCGCGCGGATCGGCGGTCAGCACCTTGCGCTTGTCCATGACGTAGATGAGGGAGACGCCGCCCGGCACCGGGATCGGGCCGGCGATCTGACCCACCTGCATCTCGCTGGCGGCTTTCGCCAGTTCGTCGGGCAGCTGCGCGGGGCGGACCCAGCCCAGGTCGCCGCCCACTGCCGCGGTCGACGCTTCGGAGAACTGCCGGGCATAGGCTGCGAAGCTGCCGCCCTGCTTGATCTGGTCGATGATGTTGCGCGCGTTCGCGACGATCTGCGCCTGATTTTCCGGCGTCGCCGACAGATAGATTTCGCCGATGCGGAATTCGTCGCTGCCCTTGGCCGCATTCATGCGATCGACGAAGGCCTTCACCTCGTCCTCGGACACGTTGACGAAGGGCTGGATGTTGCGGCGGAGCAGACGGCTCCACGCCAGTTCGCCCTCGATCTGGCGCTTGATGCTGGCAGAGGAACTGCCCTGCTGGCGCAGATACTGGTCGAACTGAGTGGGCGACTGGCGGAAATTGGCCGAGACCCGTTCATAGCTCTGGTCGACTTCGGCCTTGTCGATGCGGATGTCGTTGGCCGCCGCTTCCTGGATCTGCAGGGTTTCGTCGATCAGGTTGCGCAGCACCTGCACGCGCAGCCGCTCCTTTTCCTCCGGCGACACCTTGCCGCCATTGGCGGTGATGATCAGCGCCAGACGCTGGTCGACGTCGGTGCCGGTGATGATGCGGCCGTTGACGATCGCCGTTGCCTTGCGGACATTGGGATCGCTCTTGCCAAAGACGGTTACGTCCTTGGGCAGGTTGAGCTGCTGGGTCGTGACCTTGTCATCGTCATCGACGGTTTGGGCGCCGACCTGGCTGACGCTCGATCCGATCAGGATCGAGGACAGAAGCAAGGCTTGCATGCTGGACCGAAACGAACGGCCAAAGCGGGAAGACGGGGAAACGACAGGATGCATCGTCGAAAAAACTCTCCGTTACGGTCCGGGGCGTGATGCGCCGGTCCGCCTTAACCGGCCCTGAGCGGCCAGAACCGGTCCCGATGGGGACGGCTGATCCTTATATGCCGATATTGCGAAAAGCCAGCCGTAGTTGGAAGCTGTTGCCCTTTCGCGCGTCTCCGGCGGCCAGATAGTCGCGCCGCCAGGTCACGCCCACGGTCACGCAATCATCCTCATAGGCGACGCCAAGGCGGTGGCGGACGGGTTCATAGCCGTCGGCGCCGCTGAGCGGATCTTCTTTGCCGTCGGTGAGATCGATGACGGTGGAGCCGAAAAGCGACCAGAAGCGCGCGAACTGGACCCGCCCGCCCAGGCGCAGTTCCTCGCGGTCCTGCAGGTCTTCCAGTGCCGCATTGGCATTCCGGTTGAGCCGCAGATAGCCGACCATGGCATAAGTCTTCCGGCTGCCGACGGTCGCGTCGACTTCGTTGCGACGGACGGCAAGCCCGTCCTTGTCCAGCCGGAAGCGGTGGGTGAGGCTGACAAAATCCCGGAAACGCACGGTGGTGCGGCCCACGACGTCGGACAAGCGGTCGGAGAGCCCCGTGCCGTCGGGCAGGATGCTCTCACGATTGTTCAGCCGATAGCTTTGGCCCACCACTGTCTCCAGCGAGAAGTCGGGCAAGGACAGGCTGTATTCGAGGCCATAGGTGACGCGGGTCGAATCTTCGAACCGATCGTAGCCCGAGAAGCGATTGAGCGCGAAGAGGTTGCTGTCCTCCAGGTCGATGGCGCGCGCGTCCTCATTGGGAACGGACAGGTTCGCCAGATGCGGCGCCGCGACGATCTGCACCCGCGGGGCGATTCGCTGCACGCCCCCGAACGCCTCGCCGATGAAGGGCCAGCGCACGTCGATCGCCGCCGCTGCGATCCCGCGCGCCTGCCAGCCCGGATCGCCGGCATAGCGCGGGATGTTGTTCAGCAGAGTGTCGCCGCTGTGATAGACGTCGCCCCGCAGATAGGTGGTGAACATCACCTCCTGACCCATGCCGGTCAGCTTGCGCAGGTTCCATTCGAACGCCGCGAAGGCGCGCTGCGTATCCTGCCCATCGGTGCGGGTGATGGCTAGGCTGTTGGCCTGAAGCTGAATGCGCCCGCCCAGCAGTGGATCGGTAAGGCGCAGGCGATAGTCCACCACCGGCAAAGCGATCGGCGTCTGCCCCTGCGAATCGCCGATGCGCAGTGTTTGCACGGCCCAGCCCGCGATCGAAAAATAGCTGTTTTCGCCGATCCTTTGAGCGCCGACGGTCGAGCGGAGCCGGTCGTCGCGGCTGATGTCGTAGCGGCGCAGGAAGGTGCGGTCGCTCGCCACCCGGATCGACCCGTTGATGCTCCATTCCGGCGTCAGCTGCATGCCGCCGCTCGCATCCAGATAGCCGCGGAAATCCTTTTCAGAGCTTGCGCTGGTGGTGGAGTTGGGCAGCGAACTGCTGGCGCTGGACCGGCTGGCGTGGGTCGCATAGCCGGTGATCTGATAAGCGCCGCGATCCCAGCGGTGGCGGAAATTGGCCTGGAGCATCGGCAGCGTGTTGGAATAGATATGCGGCGTGATCGTCAGGTCGCAATTGGGCGCGAGCTTCAGATAATAAGGCAGCGCGACCTCAAGCCCGTTGGTGCGGTCATAGCGCAGGTCGGGGACCAGCAGGCCGCTGCCACCGCTGTCGCCCACGGGATGGGAAAAGCCGGGCAGGGGAATCAGCGGCAGGCCGAACAGCTCGACATTGGCGTTGCGATATTTGACCCGGCCGCGCACCGGATCATAGACGACCTTCACCGCCTTGATCTGCCAGGTGGGTTCCTTGGGACAGCCATGGCTGTCCTCGACCTTGCAGCCGGTATAGGCGGCCTTGTGCAGCGTATAGACGCCGTTCACCCGCTGGCCATGCACCGCCGCCAGCCGGCCGCCGGACTGCAGCACCAGCAGCATGTT
>DATEDR010000087.1:0-11183 GCA_035281605.1 Sphingobium sp. | reverse complement strand
CAGGCGCGGATCGGGCGCCTCCAGGATAGGAAGAATGGCCATGGGCGTAAAATAATCCGACAGAGCCGAAAATTCAAGCGAGCGCCGATCAGCCAAGGGGGCGACGCGCCCGAAGCGCCTGCGCCAGCGTCCCTTCGTCGAGATAATCGAGCTCTCCGCCCACCGGCACGCCATGGGCAAGTTGCGTCAGGCGCACCGGAAAGCGCTCCAGCCGCTCGGCCAGATAGTGCGCCGTGGTCTGCCCCTCCAGCGTGGCGTTCATCGCCAGCACGACCTCGTCTATGCCGCCCGCTTCGACGCGCGCCACCAGCGCATCGATGCTGAGATCCTCGGGCCGCACCCCCTCCAGCGCCGACAGCCGCCCCCCCAGCACATGGAACCGGCCCGGAAACAGCCGCGACTTGTCCAGCGCCCACAGATCCGCCACGTCCTCCACGACGCAAAGCCCGCGCGCATCGCGGCGCGGATCGGCGCAGATGCCGCAGGGATCGACCGTATCGACATTGCCGCAGATGCCGCAGGTCACTAGACGATCATTGACGGCATCGAGCGCCCGCAACAAAGGCTCCAGCGCGCTTTCCCGCTTTTTCAGCAGGTGCAGCACCGCGCGCCGCGCCGAACGCGGACCAAGGCCGGGCAGACGGGATAGCGCCTGCGTCAGCGCCTCTATCTCAGGAGAAGCCATGGGACGGAGATAAAGGCTTGCAAGTCGTGGGCACAAGGGCTTTGAGAGGCCGCCATGCGCATCGTCTACATGGGAACGCCCGATTTCGCCGTGCCGGCACTGAATGCCCTGGCCAAGGCAGGGCATGACATCGCCGCGGTCTACAGCCAGCCGCCCAGGCCAGCGGGCCGGGGAAAGGGCTTGCGCCCGTCGCCCGTGCACGGGCGCGCCACCGAAATGGGGCTGGAGGTGCGCACGCCGCTGAGTCTGAAGGACGAAGCGGCGCAGAGCGAATTTGCCGCGTTCAAGGCCGACGTCGCGGTGGTGGCCGCCTATGGCCTGATTCTGCCTCCCGCGGTTCTGGCGGCGCCGCGCCTCGGCTGTCTCAACATCCATGCCTCGCTCCTGCCCCGCTGGCGCGGCGCGGCGCCGATCCAGCGCGCGATCCTGGCGGGCGACAATGTCACCGGCGTCACCATCATGAACATGGAGGCAGGGCTCGACACCGGCCCGATGCGCGCCAAGCATGTGACGCCGATCGAGGACAAGACCGCCGGCGCGCTGACGCAGGAACTGGCCGAAGCCGGGGCGCAATTGATGGTGGAAGTGCTCGACGACCTCTCGCTGCATCCCCCGGTGCCCCAGCCGGACGACGGGGTCACCTATGCCGCCAAAATCGCCAAGACGGAGTCGCGGCTCGACTTCGCCCGCGACGCGCATCAGGTCGAACGGCAGATCCGCGCCTTCAATCCCTTCCCCGGCGCCTTCTTCGAATATCTCGGCGAGCGATTCCGGGTCCTTGCCGGCCATGTTGAGGCACAAAACGGTCCGGCGGGCGAGTTGCTCGACAACAGCCTGCTCATCGGCTGCGGCCATGGCGCGCTCCGCCCGAGCCTGATCCAGCGCGCGGGCAAGGGGGCGATGTCCGCGGGCGAACTGCTGCGGGGCTTCGACATGCCCGCGGGGAGCCGGGTCGACTGATGGCTCGCCCTCCGGCTCGGCCGGCTCCCGGAGACATTTGGTGACGCGCTTCGCCTTCACCGTCGAATTCGACGGCCGCCCCTTCATGGGATGGCAGCGGCAGGCCCATGGTCCCAGCGTGCAGCAAGCCCTGGAGCGAGCGATCCATGCGGTCACCGCCGAACAGGTCGCCGTCCATGCGGCGGGCCGCACCGACGCCGGCGTCCACGGCATCGCGATGCGCGCGCATGCCGACATCGAAAAGCCGCTTTCCCCTTTCCGCCTGATGGAGGCGATGAACGCGCGGTTGCGGCCCCACCCGATTGCGATTCTCGCCTGCGAGATCGTTCCCGGCGATTGGCATGCGCGCTTTTCCTGCGTCGGGCGCGCCTATGTCTATCGCATCGTCAACCGCCGGGCGCCGCTCACCTGGGAAAGCGGACTCGCCTGGCGCGTGATCCAGCCGCTCGACGTCCCCGCCATGCAGCAAGCGGCGCAACTGCTCGTGGGCCGCCATGATTTCACCACCTTCCGTTCGGTCCATTGCCAGTCGGAAAGCCCGCTCAAGACGCTCGACCGCCTTGACGTCGAGCGGAGCGCCGATCGCATCGCCATCCATGCGGAGGCGCGGTCCTTCCTCCACCATCAGGTCCGATCCATGGTCGGCTGCCTCGCGCTGGTCGGCATGGGGCGCTGGTCGATCGGGGATATGGAAGCCGCCCGCGACGCGCGGGACCGCGCCGCGCTCGGACTCAACGCGCCGCCCGATGGCCTCTATTTCGTCCGGGCGAACTACCCCGACGACCGCTGATCAGATCTGCGTCCGGAACGGCGTGAAGTCGGTATGCTCGTCATAGACATCGAGCCCCTCGGCGCGCTTCAACCCACCCACGACCATATAGGTCACCGGCGTCAGCACTGCTTCCCATGTCACCTTGAGCAGCCAGTTCGTGACCATCACCGTCGCCACCTGAGCGTTGGTCCAGTCGCCATAGAAGGCAAGCGGGTAGAAAAGCAGGCTATCGACCCCCTGCCCGATGATGGTCGACCCGATGGTCCGCATCCACAGATGCTTGCCCTGCGTCAGCAGCTTCATCTTGGCGAGAACGAAGCTGTTGGCGAACTCCCCGGCCCAGAAAGCGGTGAGCGAGGCGAAGACGATGCGCCAGGTGCTGCCGAACACCGCCTCATAGGCCTTCTGGTCGGGCCAGCCCTCCGCCGGCGGGAGCTTCACCACCACCCAGCTCATCAGCGCCATGAACAGCATCGCGCCGAAGCCGGCCCAGACGCAGCGCCGGGCCCGGGCATAGCCATAGACTTCCGTCAGCACGTCGCCCAGCACGTATCCCAGCGGAAAGAAGAGGATGCCCGCGCCGAAGGTGAAGCCCCCCAGGGTCGACAGCTTCGCCGCGCCGATCAGGTTGGACAGCAGCAGGATGGCGACGAAGGCCGCCATGAAGAAATCGAAATAGCGCATGGGTCGCTGCGAGAACGCCTGCGCGTCGATTTTCCGAACCCCCATATCGGTCATGGCAGCCTGCATATCGGCCTGTCGCCGGAATGCAATGCCGCCAATGATTGCATGGGCCGCAAAGCCCGGCTATCGATCCGGCGCACGGCCCCGTAGCTCAGCTGGATAGAGCATTCGCCTTCTAAGCGAATGGTCGCAGGTTCGAATCCTGCCGGGGTCGCCATGACTTGTCAGCGCCACCCGAAGACAAGCACGATCAGCACCACGACAAAGATCGCGAACAGCAAGAAGCCGAAGGACGGCCCGTCCCTATTCGCCATCGAGCGGGCTGTCGAAGGGCCGCCCCCGCAGCAGCAGGTCGTCGGTCACCGTCATGGTGAAGATCGGATCGGCGTCGGGCGGCACCTCCGCGATCGCATCGACGAAGGCGGCGCGCGTTTCGGGATCGTCATAGACCATCTTCTGGTCGAACGCCGCGCGCCAGGTCGCCTCGTCGGGCCACTCCGCATAACCGACGAAGCGCCCGTCTGCATCGACATGCAGGCGGGAACCGTAGCTGCCATATCTTTCGCGGATGAGGTCCGTGCCCCGGCGCCAGGCGGCGCGAAACTGTTCTTCCTTGCCGGGATGGACCCGCCACCAATAGACCGCGACGAACATCGCCTCTCTCCTTCGGGCGAGAGAATGATGCGCGCGGCCAGAGGTTGCAATCACCGTGCTCCTGCGAAGGCAAGAGCCCAGGTCAGAGGCAGGAAGTGGGCTCCCGCTTCCGCAGGAGCACCTCATCCCCGGCTTATCGGCGTCCCGAAATCAGAGAACCGACTGGCCGGTCTTTTCCCAGTCGGCCAGGAAGCCGGCAATGCCCTTGTCGGTCAGCACATGGTTGAACAGCGACTTGATGACGGCTGGCGGCGCGGTCATCACGTCGGCGCCGATCTTGGCGGCTTCCAGCACATGGATCGGATGGCGCACGGAGGCGACCAGGATTTCGGTGTCGAACTGATAATTGTCGTAGATCAGGCGGATATCCTCGATCAGGCGCATGCCGTCGAAGCCGTTATCGTCATGCCGGCCGACGAAGGGCGAGATGAAGCTTGCGCCCGCCTTTGCCGCCAGCAGCGCCTGGTTGGCGGAGAAGCAGAGGGTGACGTTGACCATCGTGCCCTCGCTGGTCAGCGCCTTGCAGGTCTTGAGCCCGTCGATGGTCAGCGGCACCTTGATGCAGACATTGTCCGCGATCTTCCGCAGCACGGCCGCTTCCTTCATCATCGTTTCATGGTCGAGCGCCACGACCTCGGCCGAGACCGGCCCTTCGACGATGCCGCAGATTTCCTCGACCACTTCGACGAACTTGCGGCCCGATTTGTGGATGAGGGAGGGGTTGGTGGTGACGCCGTCCAGCAGGCCGGTGGCGGCGAGCTCGCGGATTTCATTGGTGTCGGCGGTATCGACAAAGAACTTCATGGAAAAATGCTCCGGCGCGAAGGTGCGAATCGCCTTCCCTTTAGCGGCTGGCGCCCGCCTTGGCCATTATCGGCGCAGCAAAGCCGTTGCGCCAAATCGCAGCGAGACTATGGCGGCAGGACCTTTCAAAAGGACCGAACATGCTCCATCCCCTGCGCCCACGCCACATATCGGGCGCGCTGCTGGCCTTGGCCATCCCCTTGCCGGCCGCCGCCGCGACCAGCGAAACGCAAGCCTGGATCACGGAATCGCTGACGATCAGGGCAAGCGACACCGATACCGTCTCCATCGACGCCAGCCACCGTTTTCGACGCGACAGTTCGAACGGCGAGCAGCAGACTGCCCGCATCCTGCTGGATCACCGCATCGCGCACGGCGTGCAGCTGGGCGGGGGCATAGCCTATTTCCATTCCGGACCCGAACAGGAACTGCGCCTTTTCCAGCAGGCGACGCTGAGCAAAGGGATCTGGGTCAGCCGCACGCGGATGGAGCAGCGTTTCTTCGACACAGCCAACCGCGCAAGCTGGCGGCTGCGTCACCGGATCCAGGCGTCCCTTCCGCTCGACACGGCAAAGAGATGGACGGTGATCGCGGCGGCGGAGCTGATGGTCAATCTCAACCGCGCGCGCCCCAGCGACAAGACCGGCATCGCCGTGATGCGCCACCAGATCGGCCTGCGCCGCCCGCTTGGCAAGGCACTGGACGCGCAGCTCCTCTACATGCGCCAGCAGACATTCCGCGACGGTCGCCCGGACGCCGTCGCGCATATCCCCTGGGCTACGATCAGCTGGAAGATCTGACGGGCCTTGCCTCCTCTGCCCTGCGCGGTAGGGAGGTCCCAATGAGTTCGCGCGCCCGTGTCATCCTGCTGAACGCTGCCCTCGGGCCGCTCGATTATCGCGTGCCCCAAGGGCTGAGCGCCCGGCCGGGCAGCATCGTCGTCGCGCCGCTCGGCCCCCGCCAGATCGTCGGCGTGGTGTGGGAAGAGGACAGCTTCCCGGAGGTAGAAACCGTGGGCGACAATCGTCTGCGGAACATAGTCGGCCTTGTCGACGCGCCACCGGTGCCGGAAACGCTGCGGCGGCTGATCGAATGGACGGCGGACTATTATCTCGCGCCCATCGCTGCCGTGCTGCGCATGACGCTCGCCTCCATGCCCGCGCTGGAGGGCGCCCGCACCGTCATCGAATATCGCGCGACCGGCGACCTGCCGGACCGCATGACCGAGCAGCGCGCGCAGGCGATGGAGCGCATCGGCGACCGCCAGGGCCTGATCCGCGAACTCGCGCTGATCGGCGGCGTCAGCGACGCCGTGATCCGCGGCCTCGCCAAGGCGGGCGCCTTCGAAGCGGTGGAGGTGAGCGTCGACACCCCCTTTCCCCGTCCCGACCCCGATCACGCGCCGCCCGCCCTGTCGGACGGGCAGAAAGCGGCAGCGGACCAGTTCGTCGCGGCGGTCGAGGAACGGACCTTCGCCCCCTTCCTGCTCGATGGGGTCACCGGATCGGGCAAGACCGAAGTCTATTTCGAGGCGATCGCCGCCGCCATCCGTGGAGGGCGGCAGGTCCTCGTCCTGCTCCCCGAAATCGCGCTGACCGAGCCTTTTCTGGAACGGTTCGAAAAGCGCTTCGGCACCGTGCCGATCAACTGGCACAGCGGGCTGCGTCAGTCCGAACGGCGTCGGGCCTGGCGCGCCATTGCTGCCGGTGACGCGCCCGTCGTTGTTGGCGCCCGCTCCGCCCTGTTCCTGCCCTATCCCAATCTGGGCCTCATCGTCGTCGACGAAGCGCATGAGGCGAGCTTCAAGCAAGAGGACGGGGTCCATTATCATGCCCGCGACGTGGCGGTGATGCGGGGCCTGATCGAGAAATTCCCCGTCATTCTCGCGTCCGCCACCCCCGCGATCGAAACGCGGCATCAGGTCGAGCTTGGCCGCTATGCCGAGATCAAACTGCCGTCCCGCTTCGGCGGCGCGGAAATGCCGGGGATCGAGGGCATCGACCTGCTCACCGACCCGCCCGCGCGCGGCCGCTGGATCGCCCCGCCGCTCGTCCGCGCGATCGACGAGACCATGGCAAAGGGCGAACAGAGCCTGCTCTTCCTCAATCGGCGGGGCTATGCGCCGCTGACGCTGTGCCGTCATTGCGGCTACCGCTTCCAATGCCCCAATTGCACCGCCTGGATGGTGGAGCATCGGCTGACCCATCGCCTCGCCTGCCATCATTGCGGCCATGTCATCCCCGCCCCGCGCTTCTGCCCCGATTGCAAGGAGGAGGACAGCCTGGTCGCTTGCGGCCCCGGCGTCGAGCGGATCGCCGACGAGGTGAAGGCGCTCTGGCCGCAGGCGCGCACCGCCATCGTCACGTCCGACACGCTCTGGTCCCCGGCCAAGGTGGCCGAATTCGTGAAGTCGGTGGAGGCGGGCGCGGTCGACATCATCATCGGCACCCAGCTCGTGACCAAGGGCTATCACTTCCCCAACCTGACGCTGGTCGGGGTGATCGACGCGGACCTGGGCCTGGAAGGCGGCGACCTGCGCGCAGCCGAGCGCACCTTCCAGCAGATCGTCCAGGTGGCCGGGCGGGCCGGGCGCGGGCAGAAACCGGGCCGCGTCTTCATCCAGACGCGCATGGCGGAGGCCGAAGTCATCAAGGCGCTGATCGCCGGCGATTCGGACCGCTTCTACGAAGTGGAAACCGAAAACCGTCGCCGCGCCAATGCCCCGCCCTTCGGCCGCTTCGCCGCGATCATCATTTCGAGCGAGGATGCCGACGAAGCCGCGCAGGTCGCCCGCCTGATCGGCAAGTCCGCGCCGATGATCGACGGAATGCGGGTATATGGCCCCGCGCCGGCGCCGCTGTCCGTGCTGCGCGGCCGGCACAGGCACCGGCTGCTGATCCACGCCACGCGGCAGGTCGATGTCCAAAGCGCGATCCGCGAATGGCTGGGCAATGTCACCTGGAAGTCGGGCACGCGGGTCGCGGTGGACGTCGACCCCTACAGCTTCATGTAAGCGGGCGGTCCTATCCGCCCTTCTCCCGCTCCAGCAGCGCCTTCTTCCGCTCCAGCCCATAGGCATAACCGCCAAGGCCGCCGTCGCTGCGCAGCACCCGATGGCAGGGGATGAGCACCGCCAGCCCATTATCCCCGCACGCGGTTCCCGCCGCCCGCACGGCGGCAGGCCTTCCGACCGCCGCGGCGATCTCGCTATAGGTGCGCGTCTCTCCGGCAGGGATGGCCCTGAGCGCGGCCCAGACCGCCTGCTGAAACGCAGTGCCTCCGATGTCCAGCGGCAGCTCGCTCGCGCGGCCGGGATCGTCGATCAGCCGCGCCACCTCCACGCCCAGCGCAGCCAGCCTGTCATCCGCCGCTTCGATCACGGCATTGGGGAAGCGCGCGCGCAGGTCCGATTCACCTTCGTCGAAACTGATGCGGCAAAGCCCCCGATCGGTCGCGGCGACCAGCACCGATCCCAGGCTGGTCTCCACGGAGAGGTGGCGGATCACCGCTCCCCTGCCGCCATTCTTCCAGGCGCTCGGGCTCATGCCCAAAAGCCTGTCTGCGTCGGCATAGGCCCGGCTCGGCGCATTATAGCCTGCCTCATAGATCGCGCTGATGACGCTCGCCCCCTGATCCAGCGCAGCCTTCAGCCGTTCCGTGCGGACAGCCCGCGCATAGGCCGCCGGGGTCAGCCCCGTCTCACGCTTGAACAAGCGATGGAAGTGATGCGGCGCATAGCCCGCATGGGCGGCCAGTTCTTCCAGCGAAGGCGGCGCCTCGGCCGCGGCGATATAGAGGCGCGCGGCCTCGACCGCCTGTCGATCCCGGCTGGTCTCATCGGGGCGGCAACGCAGGCAGGGCCGGAATCCCGCTGCGCGCGCCACTGCCGGATCCGGCAGAAAGAGCATATTCTCCCGCTTCGGGCGGCGCGCCGCGCAGCTTGGCCTGCAATAGATGCCCGTGGTGCGCACGGCGCCGACAAAGCGTCCGTCCAGCGCGCAGTCGCGGCGCAGGAACGCTTCCCAGCAGGCATCGTCGTCCGGCATGGCGTGGGTCGAAGGGCGGAGATCGGTCATCTGGTTCATGCATATCGGATAATCCATCCGAGTGGACCATGCTTCCCGCTGCTTGCGTTCAAAAACGTCGCGGGTTCATTTACCGATTGCCTACGCCGGGGCATCGCATATGAATGCGCCGAGCCATGGTCGCCCTTCTCCGCCGCCTCTGCATTCTCCTCGCGTTTGCCCTGCCTGCCATCGCGCGGGCGGAGCAGCAGGACATCGCGTCAGCCGCGCGGGGCGTCGTCCGTGTCGTGCTGGTCGCGACCGATGGCTCCGAAGCCTATTTCGTCGGCCATGGCAGCGGCTTTGCCGTCGCGCCGGACAAGGTCATCACCAACGCCCATGTCGTCGAACTGACGCGCGAGGAAAAAAATCTCGTCATCGGCGTCATCCCGTCGGAAGGGCGCAAAAGCTATGGCGGCCGCGTCATTGCTTATTCCCCCGGCAATGACCTTGCCCTGATCCAGCTGGAGGAGGGGCATCTTCCGGTCAGCAGCTTCTACGCCGGGGCGGTCAGCGACGGGCAGCATGTCACCGCGATCGGCTACCCCGGAACCGTGGATCGCGCGCAGGGCCTTGGCCTTCGCGAAATGGTCGAGCCGCTGGGCACGGTGAAGACCAGCGGAACCGTCTCCTCCGGGCGCTCGAGCCACAGCTTCGACACGATCCTGCACACCGCGCCGCTCGCTGCGGGCAATAGCGGAGGGCCACTGGTCGACGATTGCGGGCGGGTGCTGGGCGTCAACAGCTTCGGGTCGGTGTCCGACGGCAATGATGCCGAATTCGGATTCGCGGTGTCGTGGCGCGAGGTCGCTTCCTTCCTGCGCCAGGCGGGGGTTTCCTCGCTGCACACTGTCGTCCCGTGCCGATCCATGGCCGAAGCGGATGCAGCCGAAACCGCCCTCACCCAGCGCGAAGCGCAGCAGAGCGAGCAATCCGAACGCGCAAGGGCCGATGCGCGCGAAGCGGCCGTCGAAAAGGCCCGCGACATGGCCGAACGCGACGTCATTTCCGGCCGCGAGAATGCGATGGCGGGCGCCGCCATGCTGCTGGCGCTGGCGGTGCTGGCATTGGGCGCGGGGGGCCTTTTCTACACTCAGGGCCGTGAACGGCGCTCGACCTGGTGCCTTGCGGGCGGCGGCGCGCTGCTGTTGGGGGCATTGGCTCTGTTCTTCCTGAAGCCGAGTTTCTCCAGCATCGACGACCGCGTCGCGCTGCCGCAGGATGACAGGGTGGTCGGCAATAACGCCTATGCCTGGGCCGGCGACAATATCTGCCGCGTGGACCTGAACCGCAGCCGGATCACCGTGTCGGAGGCGAACGACATTCCCTTCCATTGGGCCGAGGGCGGCTGCGTCAACGGCAGCACCCAATATGCCAGCAGCGGCACCGGGTGGGAGCGCGCCACCGTGCCGGATGCGGGCAGCTACATCACCCTTAGCCGCTTCGATCCGGCGACCGGCACGCTGCGCATCCAGCGATGGCTGCCCGACGTCGGCACGATGGATAAGGCGCGCGCTCTTTTAAGCGACAGCCCGATCCGCGGTTGCGGCTCCGATACGGCGCTGCTGGCGAAAATCGCCGCTCTGCGAACGGACATTGCCGCATTGCTCCCCGCCCAGCCCAACGAGCGGCTCGTCTATCATTGCCAAAAAGGTCGCCTGGCCCCTGCCGACCCCGAAAAGTAAGCGATTTCCGCCGCAGCGAAACACGGGCAAATCTGCATGCTGCCATCCGCGTGCCGGAATCGCGTTCCATGACTTGCATAGTCATAATGGCGCTGCTAACCGGCCCGGCAACAGGGGATCGGGCAGCTACTGCTCCCCTCTTTTCGCATGACCGGCAAATCAAGTGCCAGTGAATCAAGTGGAGGACGGTAAGCGCGTGGAGACTACCGGCGGCATTCAGGCCAGCCTCAGCGGACGCTACGCGGTGGCGCTGTTCGATCTGGCGCGTGACAGCAACACGCTCGACACCGTGGCGGGCAGCCTTGCGGCGATCAAGGCCGCAATCGCCGAATCGGCGGATTTCAAGGGTCTCATCAACAATCCGGTGTTGAGCCGCGACGCTGCCGGCAAGACGATTGCCGCCGTCGCTTCTTCCATCGGCATCGATCCGCTGACGACGAAATTCCTTGGCGTGCTCGCTGAAAATCGCCGCCTCTCGCAGCTGCCCGCGGTCATCCGCGCCTATGAGACGCTGCTGTCGAATCACAAGGGCGAGGTTCGCGCCGAAGTGACGAGCGCCCATCCGCTCGACGCAGGGCAGGTCGCCGCGCTCGCGCAGAATCTCCGCACCCGCGTCGGCCGTGACGTCGCGCTCGATGCCAAGGTCGATCCCGCGATCCTCGGCGGGCTGGTCGTCAAGATCGGCAGCCAGATGATCGATTCCTCCATCCGCACCCGTTTGAATAGTCTCGCTTTGGCGATGAAAGGCTGAACATGGATATCAACGCCGCAGAAATTTCGAAGGTCATCAAGGACCAGATCGCCAATTTCGGCACCGAAGCGCAGGTGAGCGAAGTCGGTTCCGTGCTGACCGTGGGTGACGGCATCGCCCGCGT
>DATEDR010000086.1:0-2660 GCA_035281605.1 Sphingobium sp. | reverse complement strand
CCCAGAGCGGACGCACATCGACGGCTTTGGGCAGCAGCTTCTGCCGGAAGAAAAGGTCCGCCACCTGTTGTTGCGAGGCGATGGCTGCATCGGTCACCGGGCGCAGCTCATAACTGGCGCTCTGGCGCCGGAACTGGTCGGCCACATAAGCGCGCGGCACGCCAATATCCTGGGCGATGATCGCTGCCCATTCATCCTGGTTCGCCGCCGCCCAGCCATAGGCCTTTTGCAACAGGCCCAGATATTCGCCGATGATCTTCGCCTTTTCCGGGTCGGCCAGCGCATCGACATGGGCGGCTACCAGATAGTTGCCCGACAATATGCCATGGGCAGTGCGCAGGATACGGGCGCCCTCCATGGCGATCGCCCGCTGGATCGGGAAGCCATAAATTGCCCAACCTTCCAGCGCACCTTGCGAAAAGGCGGCCGCGCCATCCGGCACCCCCATGGCAACAGGGGTGATATCGCCCCAGCCAAGGCCCGACTCCTCCAGCATGCGGATCAGGAAATATTGCGAGGTGGTGGCCCGCACATAGCCCACCCGCTTGCCCTTGAGATCGGCAATGGTCTGCGCCTTCGATCCCCTGGGCACCAGCACGACCTGATTGTTGACATCGCCATGGGCCACCGCGATCTGGCGGAAGCTCTGAATGGTGGAGGCCGCGGCGAAGATCGGCGGAATCTCGCTCATCCCGCCAAAATCAAGGGAACCTCCGTTGAGCGCCTCCACGACCAGATGGCCCGACTGGAAATCGCTATAGGCCAGGTCGAAGCCTTCCGGCCTGATCCCCGCCGCCTTGAACAGCAGCCGCGCGTCGCCATCCCCCTTGCCCGTCACCGACAGGCGCAGGTGGAGCCGCCCATGGCTGCCGCGTTCGCAGCCGGCCAGCAACAGGCAGGATGCGGCCCCCGCGCCCAGCAGTCCGCGCCGCGACCAGAACTCAGCGGCCACCGATACCTTCCTGCCCCGTTGTCGTTCGTTCAAACAGGACCACATCGGGATCTCGCAGAAATTCCCGCCGCGTCGCATCGCGCAGGCGGACCCAGCCATGGATAAGGGAACGCAACAGGCTCATATATGTCCTTTCCGGATGATTGAGCCTTTATCTATTTCATCAGTAGAGATAAGTCTCACAAGCAATGCTGGGCAAACCATTAGAAATGCTTGATCCATGCTGAAGGTCGGTCATGCCGCCATCATCGGCGGGGGCTTCAGCGGCACCCTGCTGGCGATCAACCTGTTGCGCCACGGCACACTCCGGGTGACGATGGTGGAACGCCATTCCGACTGGCTGGGGCGCGGCCTGGCCTATGGCGCGGCACAGGCCGGCCACATCCTCAACGTGCGCGCCGCCAATATGAGCGCGCTGCCCGACCAGCCCGGCCATTTTGCGGACTGGCTCGCCGGGCAAGGACTGGGGCAGAAAAGCAGCTTCGCCACACGGCTCGATTATGGCGTCTATCTCTGCGCGATGCTGGACAAGGTTCGCGAACAGGCAAGCGACCGACTGATGGTACTGACGGACGAGGCCATCGACCTGCATCTTCTGGATCAGGGAGTGCGGATAGATCTGCGTTCAGGAGGCAGCCTGACCTGCGATGCGGCCGCGCTGGCGCCGGGCAATCTCCCGCCGCATGATCTGCCCGCCTTCGCCGGTCTCGGTCGCCCCGCATATGTCAACGACCCGTGGGCAGCCGACATCGGGCAGGACTTGCGGGCCGATGACCAGATTATGCTGCTGGGCACCGGGCTGACAGCTGTGGACTGCGCGCTCAGTCTGGATGGGACGGGCTTTCGCGGCCGGATCTTCGCCGTATCACGGCGCGGCCTTGCCCCGCACAGCCATGGCTCAACAGCGGCAGCACTTTCTTCAGGCGATCGGCCGCAACTTACGCTTTCGGCACTGGTGCGCGCCGTCCGCACACGCAGCGCCGAGATCGGTTGGCGCAACGCGGTGGACGAACTGCGCCCCTTCACCCAGGATATGTGGCGCGCAGCCACCGCTCCGCAACGCAGCCGTTTCCTCCGGCATCTGCGGCCCTATTGGGATGCGCATCGACACCGCGTCGCGCCACAGGTGGCGGCACGGCTGGCGGCGATGCAGACCGAAGGCCAGTTGGCGATATGCGCAGCCCGGGTGGTGGAGGCGGCCCCGCTCGACCGAGGACTGATCGTCCACCTGCGCCGTCGGGGGCGAACCAACTCCGAGCCATTGCCTGTCACCCGCGTGATCAACTGCACCGGGCCGCTGGGCGACCTGCGCCGCGTCCATGACCCCTTGTTGCACCGGCTGGCCCTGCGCGGCGACATCCGCCCCGATCCACTCTCAATCGGTATCGACGTCGATCGTCAGTGCCACGCCATCGCGCGCAACGGGTCGGCGCAGCAGCGGCTGTTCGTGGTTGGCCCGATGACGCGCGGCGCCCATTGGGAAATCGTCGCCGTGCCCGACATTCGCCAACAGGTCTGGGCATTGGCGCGTGAGATAACGGGCGCTCATTGGGTGGGAGCCGAAGGGCTGTAGAGTGTACACGGTTGCTGGCTTAGACTAACTCAGTCTGAGTTAAGCCTGCACTTGCCGGACGAAAAATTTCCCTATCCCTCGATTCCCCGCTCGCAAACAAACTTGACCTACTCCTGAAGACGCGAAATTCGCCTG
>DATEDR010000085.1:0-4207 GCA_035281605.1 Sphingobium sp. | reverse complement strand
CGCCCGTCACCCGCTGGGAACTGTATGACACCCATTATACCGAACGCTATCTCGGCAAGCCGCAGGACAAGCCGAGCGCCTATCCCCTGTCCGACGCCCTGGAGGACGCGGACAGGATCAGCGATCCGCTGTTGCTGATCCACGGCATGTCCGACGACAATGTGGTGTTCGACAATGCGACCGCTTTGATGGCGAAGATGCAGGGCGCGGCTGTCCCCTTCGAGATGATGGTCTATCCCGGCCAGACCCATCGCGTCGGCGGCCCCGGCATCAGCGCGCATCTGTGGCGCACGATCGAGAATTTCCTGGACCGCCACCGCGTTGGGCCGACAGCCCCCGCGCGATAGGAAAGAAGGGCTTTCCTCCGGCAAAGCCGCTTGCCGCTGGACAATTGCCGCAGCAGCGCTATGGCGCGCACTTCCGCATTTTTGCATGGAGTGGAGTCTTTAGTCATGGGTTATAAGGTCGTCGTCGTTGGTGCCACCGGTAACGTGGGCCGCGAAATGCTGACCATTCTCGCCGAGCGCGAGTTCCCGATTGACGAGATCGCGGCGGTTGCTTCGCCCCGGTCGCAGGGCCTGACCATCGATTTCGGCGATACGGGCAAGACCCTCAAATGCCAGAATATCGAGCATTTCGACTTTAGCGGGTGGGACATCGCCCTGTTCGCCGCGGGCTCCGGCCCAACGGCGGAATATGCGCCCAAGGCGGCGGCTGCGGGCTGCGTCGTGATCGACAATTCGTCGCTCTACCGCATGGACCCGGACGTGCCGCTGATCGTGCCCGAAGTGAACCCGGAAGCGATCGACGGCTACAAGAAGAAGAACATCATCGCGAACCCGAACTGCTCGACCGCGCAGATGGTCGTGGCCTTGAAGCCACTGCATGACGCCGCGAAGATCAAGCGCGTCGTCGTCGCGACCTACCAGTCCGTTTCGGGCGCGGGCAAGGCCGGCATGGACGAACTGTTCGAACAGTCGCGCAACATCTTCGTCGGCGATCCGGCCGAGCCCAAGAAGTTCACCAAGCAGATCGCCTTCAACGTGATCCCGCACATCGACGTCTTCCTGGACGATGGTTCAACCAAGGAAGAATGGAAGATGGTCGCGGAAACCAAGAAGATCCTGGATCCCAAGGTCAAGGTCACGGCGACCTGCGTCCGCGTGCCCGTGTTCGTCGGCCATTCCGAGGCGCTGAACATCGAGTTCGAGAACGAGATTTCGGCCAAGGAAGCGCAGGACATCCTGCGCGAGGCGCCGGGCGTGATGCTCGTCGACAAGCGCGAAGATGGCGGCTACGTCACCCCCGTCGAATGCGTCGGCGACTATGCCACCTTCGTCAGCCGCGTCCGGGAGGATTCGACCGTCGACAACGGCCTGTCGCTCTGGTGCGTCAGCGATAATCTGCGCAAGGGCGCTGCGCTGAACGCCGTGCAGATCGCCGAGCTGCTGGGCCGCCGTCACCTCAAGAAGGGCTGAGCCCCTTAGATGATCCCCGGCGCTGTCGCTGTCTGGAAAGCCCTTCCAATCGCGCAGCGCCGGATGATCCTGCTGCTGGTCGCGGCCGTGGGCCTTGCCCAGATCGACCAGCCCTTTCCCGAACTGGCGCCGCTTCAGCACGGACCGACGCTGGCGCTGGCGATTGCCGCGCCCTGGCTCCTGCGCCGCTGGCCGCTGTCGAGCGGATCGGTCGCCGGGATTTTCGCCTTCCTGCTACTGCACACGCTGGGCGGCCGCTACATCTACTCCTACGTTCCTTATGACGATTGGGCGCGTGCGCTCAGCGGCCATGATCTCTCCGGCAGCTTCGGCTGGCAACGTAACGGCTATGATCGCTTCGTCCATTTCGCGTTCGGCCTCCTGCTGACCGCCCCGCTTGCGGAGATTGCCCGGCGATGGGGCGGCCTGCGATGGGGCTGGAGCTTTCTCTTCGCCTTCGCCGCCGTAGGCTTTGTCGGCGCGCTCTATGAAATATTCGAATGGCTGCTGACTCTCCTTGCGCAAGGGGAGACGGCCGATTGGTATAATGGTCAGCAGGGCGATGCGTGGGATCCGCAGAAGGATCTGGCGGCAGCGCAGATCGGCAGCGCGCTGGCCTGGCTCATCCTTGGCATCCCCCGCTCTCGACAAGGCAGGGCGGAAGCCATATCGGGCGATCCGCATCAGCCCACGGAGTAAAGCCCATGACCGACCTCAAGATCGAGACGCTGGAGATCAAGGGGCTCGGCGGCCTGCCGATCGCGGTGCATGTGGCGGGTGAGGGCAGGGACCTGATGCTGATCCACGGCTATTTCTCCAATGCCTTCACCAACTGGGTCCGCTACGGCCACGCCGCGAAACTGGTCGAGGCGGGTTTCCGCCTGATTATGCCTGACCTGCGCGGCCATGGCGAAAGCGGCAAGCCTCATGACGCCGCCGCCTATCCGCCCGACGCGCTGACCGACGACAATCTCGCCGTTGTGGAGCAACTGGGGCTCACCGACTATGACCTTGGCGGCTATTCGCTTGGCGCCCGGACCACGGTGCGCATGCTCGCCCGGGGAGCGGGTCCGCGCAAGGTGATCCTCGCCGGCATGGGATTGCGCGGGTTGGTCCATACGCTCGACAAGGGCGGCTATTACAGGAACGTCCTCACCAACCTCGGCACGTTCGAGCGCGGCACGTCCGAATGGATGACCGAAGCCTTCCTCAAGACGACGAAGGGCGATCCGGTCGCGATGCTGCACATCCTCAATACCTTCGTCGACACGCCCGCTGAAACGATTGCGACCTTCGTTCAGCCGACCGCGGTCATCTGCGGCGCCGACGATCGGGACAATGGCGTGGCGCAGGAACTGGCCGATACGCTGCCCAACGGCCACTATATCGAAACGCCCGGCAACCACATGGCGGCGGTTACCAAGAAGGAATTGGGTCAGGCGATGGTGGATTTCCTGACAGCCTGACTGGCCCGGTCACCTGAATGGCGGCTCGTTGAACGCGCGCAGCTTGCGGCTGTGCAGCTTCGGCCCTTCCTGCCGCAGCAATTCGCAGGTCATCAGCCCGACGCGCAAATGGCCGGCGATCGCCTCCTCATAGAAGCGGTTCGCCTGACCCGGCAGCTTCAATTCGCCATGGATCGGCTTGTCCGACACGCAGAGCAATGTCCCGTAGGGCACGCGGAACCGATAGCCCTGTGCCGCGATGGTGGCGGATTCCATGTCGATCCCGACCGCGCGCGACAGGCTGAAGCGAAGCGCGGAGCTGGAATAGCGCAGCTCCCAATTGCGGTCGTCCGTAGTCACGACCGTCCCGGTGCGCAGCCGCCGCTTGAAATCTTCCTCGCCCTTGCCGCCCAGCACCGCTTCGGCCGCCTTGGCCATCGCCACCTGCACCTCCGCGATCGCCGGCACGGGGATTTCCGGCGGCAGCATCTCGTCCAGCACCTTGTCATCGCGCAGATAGGCATGGGCCAGCACATAGTCGCCGATCCGCTGGCTGGGCCGCAGCCCGCCGCAATGGCCGATCATCAGCCAGGCTTCCGGACGAACGACCGCCAGATGGTCGCAGATCGTCTTGGCGTTGGGAGGCCCGACGCCGATATTGACCAGCGTGATGCCGCTGCGGTTGGGCGCGATCAGGTGATAGGCGGGCATCTGGTGCTTGCGCCATGCGCTGTCGGCGATCATCCGCGCGGGATCGGCGGTTTCGCGCGTCACATAGACGCCGCCCGCGCCCGACAGCGCCGTATAGGGGCTGCCTTCCCGCTGCAATTCGGCGCAGGCCCAGGTCACGAATTCGTCGACATAGCGGTGATAGTTGGTGAAGAGGATGTAGCGCTGGACATGTTCGGCCGGGGTGCCAGTATAATGTTTGAGCCGGGCGAGCGAGAAGTCGGTCCGCAGCCCGTCGAACAATGCAAGCGGCCGATGCCCTTCCGCGTCGGGCATGAACAGCCCGTCGGCGATCTCGTCCCCGATCTCCGCCAGCTCCGTTGCGGGGAAATGCCGCGCCAGTTCGGTGGGCGGCGTGCCGTCCAGCGCGCTTATGTCGAGCCCGTCAAGAACATAGGGGAAGGGTATCAGCTGGTCGCTGAGCCCTGTTGACACCTCCACCCCATAGTCCCGGACCAGCAGGTCGATCTGTTCGGCCAGATAGTCCGCGAACATGGCAGGGCGGGTGACGGTGGTGGCATAGAGGCCTGGCTTCGAAAGCCGGGCAAAAGACCG
>DATEDR010000084.1:0-5219 GCA_035281605.1 Sphingobium sp. | reverse complement strand
CGGTTCGCGGCTCTTGTCGAAGCTGCTTGAATAGCCGGGCGCCTTCATCCGCACCCGATCCTCGCCGCGCAGTTCGATCGCGACGAAGGGCAGCACGATTTCGGCGTCGCTGTTGAAGGGGAACAGGAAACTGTGCGTCAGCCGGCCGTTGATCGCATAATCGATCTCGAATCGGTGATTGCCCATATAGCGGGCAGCGCGAAATCCCTTTTCCTTGCCGAGCGCCGCGGCGATGGCCTGCATCTGCGTCTCGTCGTTCCGCTCGCTGCCGCTCTCGAAACTTTCTTCCGCCATCGCCGTCTGCTGATAGGCGCTGTCCTTCTTTTCGGGCGTGGCATCGAGCGAATCACCCTTGGGACCGGATGGCGACCCCAGCCCCTTCATGTCGGACGCCAGTATCTCGCCCTTGTAGGTGAAGCTGAATTGCCGGTCCGCGCGGATGTCCAGCGTCGATTCGAACTTGCCGGGCGTCACCAGGCAGGCGCCCAGCAGCAGGCAGGACGCCAAAGCGCCGGCGGAACGAAGAAACGCACCCATGGTCACCCCCCTATTCGCCAGAGCGCTGCTAGCGGCTGGCGGCAGCGTACAGTGCGATCGCGGCCGCGTTGGAGACGTTGAGGCTCTCCATCCGCGGGCTGATCGGCAGCTTAGCCAATATGTCGCAATGCGCCATGCTGTTGTGGCGCAGCCCTTCGCCTTCCGCGCCCAGCACCAGCGCCACGCGGGACTGGCCGATCGCTTCTCCCAATGTCGTGTCCGCGCCGCCGTCCAGCCCGATGCGCCAATAGCCGGCCTCCGCGATCTCATCGAGGGCCCGGGCAAGGTTGACGACCCGCACCCAGGGCATGATCTCCAGCGCGCCGGACGCCGCGCGCGCCAGCACGCCGGATTCGGGCGGAGCATGCCGGTCCTGCGTGACGATGCACAGCGCGTCGAAAGCGGTCGCCGACCGCAGGATCGCCCCGACATTGTGCGGGTCCGTCACCTGGTCCAGCACCAGCACCGGCCGATTGTCGTCCGCGCCTGCCTCCAGCGCGTCGCCCAGCCATACATCGTCGAGCGGCTCCACCTCGGCCACGACGCCCTGATGCGGCGCGTCGGACGGCACCATGCGGCCAAGGTCGGCGACATCGGCATAGACGATGGGCAGGACCGGCGGCAGGTCGAGCGCGCCCAGCGCCTCGCGCGTGCCCCATATCTTGCGCACCACGCGATCGGGGTTGGCGAGAGCCGCGATGACGGCATGGCGTCCGTAGAAGCGGGGGAAGTTGCCCTTGGGCTTTGCGCTGCGATGTCCTCTTTTCATGGAAGCGCTCTTTTCACATCGGACCATTGACAGGCAAGCCTCCATTCGTCATTGAGCGCGCCTCCAGCGCGGTAAAGGACGATTTGTCCCCCGCGTCAGGGCACTGGACAGGTGGCCGAGTGGTTAAAGGCAGCAGACTGTAAATCTGCCCGGGTTTCCCGTACGCTGGTTCGAATCCAGCCCTGTCCACCACCCTTTTCGGGCCATTTGGCCTTTTGGGCGCGCCGCCTCTTTCGGGTTTCCGGCTTGCGCGCCTCTCTTCCGAGCCCGCCTGCATGAGGGGAAACCGCTTATGGCATGGCTCGTCCTTGGCATCGCCGTGTTCACCGAAATCTGCTGGGCGCTCAGCCTGAAATGGGCAGCGACCCTGGGCAGCTGGCAGGCGTCCGTCGTGCCGATCGCCCTCAGCTTCCTCAACATGGGCCTGCTTGCGCTGGCGATGAAGGGGCTACCGGCGGGAACGGCCTATGCGATCTGGACCGGCCTTGGCGCGGTGGGCGTCATCATCGGCGGCATGCTGCTGTTCGGCGACAGGATCGCCCCGGTCCAGGCCGGTTTCATGGCGCTGATCCTGATCGGCGTCGTCGGCACCAAGCTGTTCGCGCCCGGCTGAACGCGCCCGCGCAACATCTGGCGCGGCGGGACGTTGGCCTTGCAGCTTTCCTTCGTTACGCTGTTGTCCGATGAGCCTTGACCGCCGTACTTTGCTGGCCGCCCTCCTGTCCCTGCCGCTGTCCCGCCGTGCGTTCGCCGCGGCGGATGTCGAGCGCGTGGACAGCCTGATCGCGCGCATGACGATTGAGGAGAAGGCGGGCCAGATGACCTGCCTGACCGACAGCTTCCGCCCCTATAATCCGCCCAATCCGCAGGTCGGGATCCAAGATGAGAAACGCCTGGCGGAGGAGGTGCGCAAGGGGCGGGTCGGTTGCCTGTTCAACGGCATCGGCGTCGCCGGCGCTCGCCGCGCGCAGGAAATGGCGGTCAGGCAGAGCCGGCTCGGCATCCCGCTTTTGCTCGCCGGCGACGTCATCCATGGCCTCAAGACCATCTTCCCCGTGCCCCTCGCCGAAGCGGCCAGCTTCGATCCCGCCTTGGCGGAGCGCACCGCGCGGGCCATGGCGCAGGAGGCGACCGCGGCCGGCCTGCACCTGACCTTCGCGCCGATGGTCGATGTCGCGCGCGACCAGCGCTGGGGCCGCGTGGTCGAAGGGGCGGGGGAGGACGTCTATCTGGGCGGCCTGTTCGCCGCCGCGCGGGTGCGTGGCTTTCAGGGGCGCGATCTGCGGCGCGACGACAGCCTGCTCGCTTGCCCCAAGCATTTCGCCGCCTATGGCGCGGTCGCGGCGGGCCTCGAATATGCCAGCGTCGACATTTCCGAAGAGACGCTGCGCGAGACGCATCTGCCGCCCTTCGGCTCTGCCTTCGCGGCGGGGGCGCTCACCACCATGGCGGCGTTCAGCGAGATCAACGGCGTGCCCGCGACGGCGGACCGCGAATTGCTGACCGACCTGCTACGCGGCGAGATGAAGTTCCGTGGCTTCGTCTTTTCCGACTATACGGCGGACGAGGAACTGATCGCCCATGGCTATGCCGAGGATGAGCGGGACGCGGCGCGGCTGGCAGTCCTCGCGGGGGTCGACATGTCGATGCAGAGCGGGCTCTACATTCGGCACATCCCCGATCTGGTGAAGAGCGGCGCGGTGCCGATGGAAACGGTCGACGTTGCCGTCCGCCGCATCCTCTACGTGAAAACCGCGCTGGGCCTGTTCGACAATCCGTTTCGATCGATCAGCGAGGAGGCCGAGCGGAGCCGCATTGCCACCCCCGCCCATCGCGCACTGGCGCGGGAGGCGGCGACGCGATCGGTCGTCCTGCTGCAGAATAGCGGCGTCCTGCCGCTCGACGCCGCCAGTGATCGGAAGCTCGCGCTGATCGGTCCGTTCGGGGACGATACGGCCAATCTCTACGGCCCGTGGGCCTTTTACGGAGACAAGGGGAAGGGGGTGGACATAGCAACCGGCCTGCGCGCCGTCCTGTCCGACCCGGCGCGGCTCACTGTGGTCAAGGGCTGCGACATCCTGTCCCCCATCGACGGCGGCATCGCCGATGCGGTCGAGGCGGCGAAGGCGGCCGACATCGTCCTGCTGGCGCTCGGCGAATCGCAGGACATGTCGGGGGAGGCGCAGTCGCGCACCTCGATCGAACTGCCGCGCGCGCAGCAGATGCTGGCCGACGCCGTCGCCGCCACGGGCAAGCCGGTCGTCGTGCTGCTGCGCCACGGCCGGGCGCTCGCGCTGCACGACGGCGTCGCCAACGCGCAGGCGATCCTGGCGACCTGGTTCCTGGGCAGCGAAGCGGGCCATGCCATCGCCGACATCCTGTTCGGGCGCGTCGATCCGTCAGCGAAGCTTCCGGTCAGCTTCCCGTGGGAATCGGGCCAGGAGCCGTTCTTCTACGACCGCAAGTCGACCGGACGCCCGACCATCGATGCCCGCACCGAATATCGCGCGCGCTACATGACCACCGAAAACAGCGCCCGCTTCCCCTTCGGCCATGGCCTCAGCTACACGACATTCGCGCTGGACAATCTGCGGCTGTCGGACGCGGCCCTGCGCTGGGATCGCGCGATCGAGGTGACCGCCCGGCTTACCAACAAGGGCACCCGGCGCGGCAGCGAGGTGGTGCAGCTCTATATCCGCGACCGCGTGGCGAGCCGCACCCGCCCCGTCCGCGAGCTGAAGCGCATCCAGCGCGTCACCCTGGATCCGGGGCAGAGCCGGACCGTGCGCTTTTCCCTGTCGCGCGCGGACCTGCAATTTGTCGGCCCCGGCAATCGCATCCTTGCCGAGCCCGGCCTGTTCGATCTGTGGCTCGGCCAGTCGTCGGACGGCGGGCTGCACACGCAATTCACCCTTTATGCGGCGGAGTCAGCAAAGGGCTGACCTCGGCCGTTCATGCTGCTAAGGGGCGCCCCATGCTCAATCTGAAGGACATCACGGTGCGCCTGGGCGGCCGCACCATCCTCGACCGCGCCAGCGCCGCGCTGCCGCCGCGCAGCCGTGTCGGCCTCATCGGCCGCAACGGCGCGGGCAAGTCCACGCTGATGAAGGTGATGATCGGCCAGCTCGACCCGGACGGGGGAAGCTGTGACATGCCCCGCGACACGCGCCTCGGCTATATCGCGCAGGAAGCGCCGTCAGGTGTCGCGACCCCGTTTGACACCGTGCTCGCCGCTGACACGGAACGCGCAGCTCTGATGGCGGAGGCGGAGCATACCGAAGACCCTGATCGCCTCGGCCATATCTACGAGCGGCTGACGACGATCGACGCCTATACCGCGCCGGCCCGCGCCGCCCGCATCCTCGTCGGCCTCGGCTTCGACGAGGACATGCAGGGCCGTCCGCTGGACAGCTATTCCGGCGGCTGGAAGATGCGCGTGGCGCTCGCGGCGCTGCTGTTTTCCGAACCCGACCTGCTGCTGCTCGACGAACCGTCGAACCACCTCGACCTCGAAGCCACGCTTTGGCTGGAGAATTTTCTCAAGGCCTATCGCGGCACCGTCATCGTCATCAGCCACGAACGCGACCTGCTTAACAATGTGGTCGACTATATCCTCCATCTGGAGGGCGGAAAGGTGACGCTCTATCCCGGCGGCTATGATGCGTTCGAGCGTCAGCGCGCCGAACGGCTCGCCCAGCTCGAATCGGCCCGCGCCAAGCAGCAGGCGGAGCGGGAGAAGTTGCAGGACTATGTCGCCCGCAATTCGGCCCGCGCCTCGACCGCGAAACAGGCCCAGTCCCGCGCCAAGGCACTTGCCCGGATGCAGCCCATCGCCGCCGCCATCGAAGACCCGACGCTCCATTTCGGCTTCCCAAGCCCCGCCGAATTGCGCCCGCCGCTGATCACCATGGAC
>DATEDR010000083.1:0-2019 GCA_035281605.1 Sphingobium sp. | reverse complement strand
GGCGCGATCAGGCGCACATCGACGCTCTCGCCGCCGCCCAGTTCGACGCGGCCGCCCCGGATCTTCGCCCTGTCTTCGGGCATGACCTGCGCCTGTTGGAAAAAGGTCTTCGCCGCGAAGTCGTGACCGCCCGTCGAACTGTTCACAAAATGCAGCCGATAGGGCACGCCATGTTCAAGCACGACGTCGGATGGCGCGAACTTGAAGCTCGACAGGGTCAGCGTCATCGGACGGGCGCCGGACCAGTTGTCCGTTGCCGACTGTGCCGACGCCGATGCCGTGAGGACCAGCGAAATCAGGATTGTGGCCGACCGCCTGCGAGACATGATCTGCCTCCCTATGTGGATGGTCCTTGAGTGCCGTGGCCGCAGAGAGTGGTTCAGCCGTCACAAAATATTTTGAACCCCGTGCCGATGGGCGCACACTCAGCAAGGCGGTGCGAAGGAGTCGCCTTTGGATACGCCCAGACCGGCAGGCCGCGCGATGCCCGACAAGGCGCGATTGTGCGCCGAGGATGATTTGCGCCTTGTCGTCCGCATCCGGCGTCGCGACCTCAAGGCGTTCGAGCAGCTGTATCGCAGTTATCAGCCCCGGCTGGCGCGATTTCTGATGAACGTCCTGCACCGGCCACATCTGGTGGAGGAGGTGCTGGACGATACGCTGATGGTTCTATGGGATCGTCCCGACAGCTTTTCGGGCCGGTCGAAACTGTCCACCTGGCTGTTCACCATCGCCTGGCGCAAGGCGATGAAGGCGCTGCGCAAGCAGGACGATCCGCTCGATGACTGGACAATGGACGGGCAGGCCAGCCCGGATCGCTCGCCCGAGCAGGAGGCGGGCGATCTGAGAGCCAGGCGGGCTCTGCTGGACGCGCTGGAACGCCTCTCTCCCGAACAGCGCGCGGTGGTGGATCTCAGCTATTTCCACGAGATAGGCTATCGCGAGATCGCGGAGATCATGGACTGTCCGGTCGATACGGTGAAGACGCGGATGTTCCACGCCCGGCGGCATTTGCGGCGAGAACTTGCCGGCGAATATAGCGACTGGATGTGACGCGCATGGCCGACATCATCTCCCTTCGCGACGACCCGCACCAGAGCACCGAGATGCTGCTGCCCTGGTATGCCACGGGCCAGCTGGATGCGGTGGATGCCGCCGCCGTGGACGCGCATCTGGGCACGTGCAGCCAGTGCCGCGCGGCGCTGGACCGCGAATATCGGTTGAAGGCCGCCATCGCGCAGCTGCCGCTGCATGCCGATCTGGGCTGGGAAAAGCTGCAACGCCGACTGGCTCCTGATCCGGCGACCGAACCGCGCCCGTGGCGCGCCGCGCAGCCGCGACGGTGGCGGGTATGGCCGACCGCGATCGCCGCCTTTTCCGGGGCGCAGATGCTTGCCCTCGCCGTTGCGGTCCTGATGTTCCGGCCCGTCCCTCCGCCGGTGGCCCCTCAGGCCGATTATCGCACGCTTGGGACTCCGGCCGTGGCGGGTGCAGGCAATCTGGTCGTTATGTTCCGCCCCGATACGCCCGAGCAGGAACTGCGCTTCGCCCTTGACCGCGCGGGCGCGAGGCTGGTCGACGGGCCGACGATCGCCGGCGCCTATGTGCTGCACGTCGATCCGGATCGACGCGATGCCGCGTTGGCGGACCTTCGCACGCGGCGCAGCGTCACGCTGGCGGAGCCGATCGATCCGGGGCTGTCGCAATGATGCGCCTCGGCCTCGCTCTTCTTGCCGCCGTCGCGGCCTGCGCGATGCCGACCGTCGCGCGATCCACCCCGCCGCCGGGCGGGGACCAGATCCTGGTGATGCTGCGCATTCCGTCCCCGCATTTCCGGCCCGGTGCCAGCTATGGCGGCGGCTATGGCGACAGCCAGACGCGCAGCCGGATGATGCGTCAGGCGCGGCGCATCGCGCGCGACCATAAGCTGATGGTCGTTACCGATTGGATGATGCCGATCGTCAACCTCAACTGCTTCGTCATGCGCCTGTCGTCGGGTGCGTCGGCGGAGAGCAAGGC
>DATEDR010000082.1:0-5252 GCA_035281605.1 Sphingobium sp. | reverse complement strand
CTGCCGGACCTGTCCCCCATCCATGACAAATATGTGAAGACGATGCTGGACGGGTTTGAAGGGGTGACCAGCATTGAGCAGTTGGAGACGATGTTCAAGAGCCTCTCGCCGATGGGCGATGCGGGGATGCGTCTGTTCCGTCAGATGATGGATATCGGGCTGTCAGGCGTGTCCGGCACGAGCGGCGACAAGTCCCTAGGACATCCGTGACCGACACGATTTTCGCTCTGTCGAGCGGCGCGCCGCCGGCGGGCATCGGCATCATCAGGATCAGCGGCCCCGACGCAGGGCGGGGGCTGGAGGCGCTGGCGGGGCGAATCCCACCCGCACGGCTGGCGCGCGTCGCGTTGTTGAGCGATCCGCGCGACGGGACACCGCTCGACCGAGCGGTGATCCTGTGGCTTCCGGGGCCGGGCACCGTGACCGGGGAGGATCTGGCGGAGCTTCACTGTCATGGCGGGCGGGCGGTGATCGCTGCCGTCGAAGGTGCGCTTGCGGCCATGGCGGGGATGCGACGCGCGCAGCCCGGGGAATTTACCCGGCGCGCCTTCCTCAATGGCCGCATGGACCTCAACGCGGTCGAAGGGCTGTCCGACCTGTTGGCGGCTGAGACGCAGCAGCAGCGCAAGGCGGCGCTGTTGATGGCGGAGGGTCATTTTTCCCGCCGGCTGGACGGTTGGCGGCGGCAGGTGCTGAACTTGTCGGCGATGACCGAAGCGGCGCTGGATTTTTCGGACGAAGATGATGTGCCGGACAGCGGCATTGAGGACCGGATCAGGGCTGGGCTTCAGGAGTTGAGTGACGAGATAAGGGCTGTGCTGGCGGCGCCGAAGGCCGAGCGCTTGCGCGATGGCGTTCGCGTGGTGCTGGCCGGCCCGCCCAATGCAGGCAAGTCCACCTTGCTGAACGCGCTGGTCGGGCGCGAGGCGGCGATCGTGTCGGACATAGCCGGCACCACCCGCGACCGGATCGAGGTGCCGGCTGCGATCAGCGGGACCGCTTTCCTGTTCACGGATACCGCTGGCCTGCGCGGCGAGACCATGGATCCTATCGAGGCGATCGGCATGGAGCGGGCGCGCAGCGCGCTGGAGGCGGCGGACATAATCCTATGGCTGGGCGAGGCTTCGCTCGCGCCTAGGGCAGATGCCGTCCTCGTCGCGGCGCAAGCGGACCGGCTGACGGATCGACCCGGCCTGCCCGTGTCTGCCGTCACGGGCGAAGGGATGGACCGGCTGGTCGCCCTGTTGCTGGAACGGGCGAGCGGCTTGCTGCCCGGGGAAGGCGAGTTCGCGCTCCATGCGCGGCAGCGGGAGGGGGTGGCACGGTTGGCCGATCATTTGACGCTCGCCGCAGCCGCTTTCGATCTGTTGATCGTCGGGGAAGAATTGCGGCGGGCGAGAGAGGAGATAGATCGGCTATCCGGGCAGGCCAGCACCGAGGATATGCTCGATCATCTCTTTGCCGGATTCTGCATCGGCAAATAGCTTGTTCCACGTGGAACAGTTTTGACCCGCTGCCCCCCTTTCTGATATGGGGCGGCCATGCGAGATAGCTATGATGTGATCGTGGTCGGCGGCGGCCATGCCGGCTGCGAAGCGGCTGCGGCTGCGGCGCGCAAGGGCGCTTCGGTGGCGCTGCTAACCTTTGAGAAGAAGACGGTCGGGGCGATGTCCTGCAATCCCGCGATCGGGGGATTGGGCAAGGGGCATCTGGTTCGCGAAGTCGACGCGTTCGACGGGCTGATCGGCCGCGCCGCCGACGCTGCTGCAATCCACTACAGGATGTTGAACAGCAGCAAGGGCGCGGCCGTGCAGGGTCCGCGGATCCAGGCGGACCGGATCCGTTACCGCGCGGCGATCCACCGGCTGCTGGATGCTCAAGCCGGGCTCGACATTGTCGAGGGCGAGGCTGCGTCGCTGCTGCTGGAGGCGGGCGCGGTGGCCGGAATGCTGTTAGCGGATGGTCGGCGAATTCTGGCATCGGCCATCGTCCTCGCGACGGGCACCTTCCTGGGCGGCAAGCTCTTCCGGGGCGAGGAGACCCGACTTGGCGGCCGTACCGGAGAGCGGGCGGCGACCCTGCTGGGTGTGCAGCTGCGGGACATGGGCCTTCCTATCGGACGATTGAAGACGGGTACGCCCCCCCGATTGGATGGGCGCACTATCGATTGGAGCCGCTTGCAGGAGCAGCCATCAGACCGCGGTAACTGGACCATGTCGGCGCTGTCGAGCGGACGGGTACTGCCGCAGCTAAGCTGCGCCATCACTAGGACGAATGTGATGACCCATGCGATCATTCGAGAAGGGCTGGGGCGGTCGCCCCTCTTCAGCGGGGCGATCGAAGGACGGGGTCCCCGCTACTGTCCGTCGATCGAGGACAAGGTTCTGCGCTTCGGCGATCGTGATGGTCATCAGGTCTTTCTCGAGCCTGAAGGGCTGGCTGACCATCTTGTCTATCCCAATGGCATCAGCACTTCTCTGCCGGCGGATGTGCAGCTGGCGATGGTGCGGTCCATGGAGGGGCTGGAGAAAGTCGAGATCAGTGTTCCGGGTTATGCCGTCGAATATGACCATATCGATCCGCGCGCGCTCGACGCCTCGCTGGAACTGCGGGACGTGCCCGGCTTGTTTTGCGCCGGGCAAATCAACGGGACAACCGGCTATGAGGAGGCCGCCGCGCAAGGCCTGGTCGCGGGGGTGAATGCGGCAGCGCGGGCGCGGGACGAGCAACCGATGATCCTTGACCGGGCATCGAGTTATATCGGCGTTATGATCGACGATCTTGTGCTGCAAGGCGTTACCGAACCTTATCGCATGCTGACCGCGCGGGCTGAGTATCGATTGAGGCTGCGCGCGGACAATGCAGGGTCGCGGCTCGGTCCGATCGGAGAAGAGCATCGCATTATCGGTGGCGCGCGGCGCGATCTGTACGCCCGCAGAGCCGAGGAGCGGCAAGCCGTTGAGGCGGAGCTGAGCCGGACGTTGAGCGCTTCCGACCTGGCACGCGCCGGCGCAGTGGTGCGTCAGGATGGAGCTCGTCGGACCATTTTCGAATGGGCAAGATTTCCGGAAGTGTCGCGGGATTTGCTATTCGACCTCGCGCCCTGCCTGACAACGATCGACAAAGCCCTGTGCGATGAAATTTTGGAAGACGCGCATTATGCGCCTTATCTGGACCGGCAGGATGCGGAGGTTGCCGAACTCCGCAGAAACGAGCGCGTGCATATTCCGCCTGATTTCGACTTTTCGGCGGTAGGCGGATTGTCGTTGGAGATGATCGAGAGATTGGAAATAGCCCGACCGGATAGCCTCGCTGCCGCAGGGCGCATCCGCGGAATAACACCCGCTGCGCTCGCCGCTGTTCTTGTTCGGCTTCGGCGGCGCGCAGCGTGACGGAGGGGGAGGCGCGGCTTTGGCTGGAGCAGCATCATGCTGTTCCACGTGAAACATTCCAAAAGCTCGAACGCTATGTCGAGATTTTGCTCGCAGGCATGAGCGAGCAGAATTTGATTGCGGAGTCCACGCGCGATCATGTCTGGGCCAGGCATATCGTCGACTCGGCGCAACTTCTCCCGTTGGCGATTAAGGCAGGGGAGGGGGCGTGGGTCGATCTCGGGTCGGGCGCTGGTCTGCCGGCGGTGGTGATGGCGATCCTGTCGCCTCGCCCGGTGATGATGATTGAATCGCGAAGAAAGCGGATCGATTTTCTGAACCAAGCGATATCGGAGCTGCGCTTGTCTAATGCTTCGGTTTTCGGAGGACGCGTCGAGACTGTCGACCCGATGGACGCAGCCGTCATAAGCGCGCGTGCTTATGCGCCTCTGCCTCGCTTGCTGGAGTCGGCGCGACATTTATCCACAGATCGAACGATTTGGGTGCTGCCAAAAGGACGAAATGCGGAAAATGAACTGGAGGCGGCGCGCTCGACATGGCAAGGTGTGTTCCACGTGGAACGCAGCGTGACCGATTTGGACAGCGCCATCATCGTGGCGCACTCGGTGGCTTCAAGGGGCAGGAAAGGTCGAGGATGATCCGTATCGCCATTGCCAACCAAAAAGGGGGGGTGGGCAAAACCACGACCGCTATCAATCTTGCCACAGGCCTTGCCGCCACCGGCTTGCGCGTTCTGTTGGTGGACCTCGATCCCCAAGGCAATGCTTCGACCGGGCTTGGGGTCAACCAGGCCGATCGCGACCAATCGAGTTATGACCTTCTCGTTGGAAATTGTGCTCTGGAAGATGCGATCATCGCGACGCGGGTCCCTAAGCTTGACATCGTGCCGGCGACACAAGATTTGTCGGGCGCCGAGATCGAACTGATCGAATATGAGGAGCGAACGCATCGGCTCGAGCGCGTCCTCGCGGAAGCTCCGTCAGGCCGGTGGGACATCTGCCTGATCGATTGCCCGCCTTCTCTTGGGTTGCTGACGATCAATGCCATGGTCGCGGCGCAGTTCCTTCTGGTTCCGCTTCAATGCGAGTTCTTCGCGCTGGAGGGGCTGTCCCAATTGCTTCAGACGGTGGAGCGGATACGCGGCCGGTTCAATCCTGGCCTTTCGATCATGGGCGTGGCGCTGACCATGTATGATCGCCGAAACCGGCTGACCGATCAGGTCGCTGACGATGTGCGCGCCTGTTTGGGCGATCTCGTTTTTTCGACGGTCATCCCGCGCAACGTGCGTCTTTCGGAGGCGCCGAGCCATGGCGTGCCCGCATTGATATATGATTTTCGCTGCTCGGGATCGGAAGCCTATATGCGTTTGGCGCGGGAATTGATCTCGCGCTTGCCCCGGCAGGAGGTTGCAGCTTGAATAACGAGGGTGAGGAGAAGCTGAAGGTGGGGAAGCGGCCGCAGGGTCTGGGCCGTGGCTTGTCCGCCCTGCTGGGCGATGTCGCGCGCGAAGAGCCGGTGGTGCCGGCGGTGGCATCGGCCTCCGCCAAATCGATCCAGAGCATAGAAGTCGCGCTGATCCAGCCGCATCCCGAACAGCCGCGCCGCCATTTCGATGAAGGTGCGCTTCAGGAACTGGCGGAGAGCATCGGCAAGCGCGGCGTCATCCAGCCGATCATCGTGCGCCCCCATGGCGGCGGATTTCAGATCGTAGCTGGCGAGCGCAGGTGGCGGGCCGCGCAGCGCGCGCAATTGCACCGCATTCCCGCGATCGTCCGCGATTTCGATGAAGCCGAGACGCTGGAAATCGCGCTGGTGGAGAATATCCAGCGGGAAGACCTTAATCCGATCGAGGAAGCGGAA
>DATEDR010000081.1:0-2994 GCA_035281605.1 Sphingobium sp. | reverse complement strand
GCAGGATGCGCAGCTTGTGGCTGGCGCCGTGCGCGGTCAACATGAAGCCGGACCGTACCGGGGCGATCTTGACCGCCAGCAGCTCCTCGCCGAACTCAGCCTCGATCAGCCGGTCGCCGGGAGTATATTCCAGCGCCATGTCGATCGCTTCGCCGTCGACTGTCACGTCGTCGCCGTCGATCACCACATCATGGATCGCGTCCCCGATCTTCACCTGCCAGTCGGTCGGGGGGGCGAGACGCTTGCCCAGCTGGCCGTCGATCCGGCGGGCGCGGTCCGCCTGCGCCATGGCAGCGAAGGCGCCGATGGCCGACAGTTTCCTGAGCAGCGTTTCCGATGCCGGAGAACCGGTGAACCCCTCGGGATATTCCTCCGCAATGAAGCCCGTGGTGATGTTGCCCGAACGGAACCGCTCATGCTGCATCAGCGCGGAAACGAAATCGATATTATGCCCCGGCCCCTCGATCTCGAACTGGTCGAGCGCCGCGATCTGCTTGTCGATGGCTTCCAGGCGGGTCGGCGCCCAGGTGATCAGCTTGGCGATCATCGGGTCGTAGAACATGCTGACTTCGCCACCCTCAACCACGCCGTCATCGACGCGCACGCCGTCGACCGCTTCGGGCGGATTGTAGCGGATCAGGCGGCCCGTCGAGGGCAGGAAGCCCCTATAGGGATCTTCGGCATAGACGCGGTTTTCTATCGACCAGCCGTTGATCTTCACATCTTCCTGACGGAAGGACAGTTCCTCTCCATTGGCGACGCGGATCATTTGCTCGACCAGATCGAGGCCGGTGATCTCTTCCGTCACCGGGTGCTCCACCTGCAAACGGGTGTTCATTTCCAGGAAGTAGAAACCGTCGCCGGTCTTGTCCGCGCCCGACACGATCAGTTCGACCGTGCCCGCGCTGAAATAGCCGACGGCGCGCGCCAGAGCGACGCACTGCTCGCCCATCTTCTTGCGCATTTCAGGGGATACGAAGGGCGACGGCGCTTCCTCGACCACCTTCTGGTGACGCCGCTGGATCGAACATTCGCGCTCGTTGAGGTAAACGATATTGCCGTGTTGGTCGCCCAATATCTGGATTTCGATGTGGCGCGGGCTTTCGATGAACTTCTCGATGAACACGCGATCATCGCCGAAGCTGTTGAGGCCCTCGCGCTTGGTCGCCTCAAAGCCTTCGCGGACATCCTGCTCGCTATAGGCAAGCCGCATGCCCTTGCCGCCGCCGCCGGCCGAGGCCTTCATCATCACCGGATAGCCGATCTCGTTGGAGATGCGGACGGCATGTTCGGTGTCCTCGATCACGCCGACATAGCCGGGGACGACGTTGACGCCCGCCGCCTTGGCGAGCTTCTTGGACTCGATCTTGTCGCCCATCGCCGCGATCGCGTTCGCGGGTGGCCCGACGAAGATGATGCCCTCGGCATCCAGCGCCTTGCGGAAGCTCTCGCGCTCGGAGAGGAAGCCGTAGCCAGGGTGCACCGCATCGGCGCCGGTTGCCTTGCACGCCTCGATGATCTTGTCGGCCAGCAGATAGGACTGGGCGGCAGGCGGTGGGCCGAGATGCACGGCCTCATCCGCCATCAGCACATGGGGGCTGCGCGCGTCGGCGTCCGAATAGACCGCAACGGTCTTGATGCCCATCTTCCGCGCGGTGCGAATGACGCGGCACGCTATTTCGCCACGGTTCGCGATCAGGATCTTGGTGATTGCCATTATCTGTCCTTGCCCCAGTCCTACTTCAATTCCGTTCGGGCTGAGCGAAGTCGAAGTCCCCGCCTGAGCGAAGCGAAGGCACCTCGCTGTGCTCGGCGGGCCCTTCGACAAGCTCAGGGCGAACGGAGGTTAAATCGTTATTCCGCTGCCTCCAGATGCCCATGCGGCTGCGCCATCATCGGCGTCAGTCCGAGCTTGCCGAGCAGCGCGGCGTCCTTGTCATCCCCGGCATTGGCCGTGGTGAGCAGCTTGTCGCCGGTGAATATGCTGTTCGCGCCCGCCATGAAGCAAAGCGCCTGACAGGCCTCGCTCATGCTCTCGCGGCCCGCCGACAGACGCACCATCGAGCGCGGCATGACGATCCGCGCCACGGCGACGGTGCGGACGAACTCCACCTCGTCGATCTTCGCGAGCGGCGTGTCCTTGAGCATGTCGCCCAGCACGGTCCCGGCCACCGGCACCAGCGCGTTGATCGGTACGCTTTCGGGATGCGGCATGGTGGCGAGCGCATGGAGGAAACCGATGCGGTCCGAGCGCGTCTCGCCCATGCCGACAATGCCGCCGCAGCACACATTGATGCCGGCGTCGCGGACATTCTCCAGCGTCTCGATCCGGTCCTCGAAGGTCCGGGTGGTGATGACGTTGGCGTAATTTTCCGGCGAGGTGTCGATATTATGGTTGTAATAATCGAGCCCCGCATCGGCGAGCTGCTTGGCCTGATCAGATGACAGCATGCCCAGCGTCATGCAGGTTTCCATGCCCATGGCCGCCACGCCCTTCACCATTTCGATGAGCTTGGGCATGTCTCGTTCCTTGGGATTGCGCCACGCCGCCCCCATGCAGAAACGGCCCGACCCATGATCCTTCGCCTGCGCCGCGGCCTGAAGCACGGCCTGAACGTCCATCAGCTTGGTGGCTTTCAGGCCGCTTTCCGCCTCGGTCGATTGGCTGCAATAGCCGCAATCCTCCGGACAGCCGCCGGTCTTGATCGACAGCAGGGTGGAAAGCTGCACTTCATTGCGCGGAAAGGTCGCACGATGGATCGACTGCGCCTCGAACATCAGGTCGTTGAAGGGCAGGTCGAACAGCGCGGCGATCTCGTCGCGCGTCCAGTCGGTGCGAGCAGTGGTAGTCATTATGCGGCTTCCTCCAGCCCTGCGGGGGGCATATTGTGTCCGAGGAGGCGCAGCACGTCGGCGGCGCATTCCACGACGTTGGAGCCCGGTCCATAAATGCCCTGGACGCCCGCGTCACGGAGGAAGTCATAATCCTGTGGC
>DATEDR010000080.1:0-4752 GCA_035281605.1 Sphingobium sp. | reverse complement strand
ATGTGCCGCTGCTGGACGAGGAAATCGCCCTGGCCCAGATTGACGGGCGCATCAAATTGTCCGCCCTCAAGCGCATCGGTGACGCCATTGCCGCCGGACCGGCCGAGTCCGCCTCGGTGATCCGCCAATGGATGAACATGTGAAAGGTCTTGCAATGAGTGAAGAGCTGGAACCTCGGCAATTGACGCCGACCCACCTGCCTGGCGACGAGCAGGCCGATGCGGGAAGGGATGCGCAACCGCAGGACGGGAAACCGGGCGCGCCGCCGACGCCGGACGATCTGCAAGCCGTGTTCGATGTCCCGGTCAAGGTGCAAGCGGTCCTGGGCCGCGCGCGCATGGATATCGGCGAACTGCTGAAGCTCAAGCCCGGCATGATCGTCGAACTCGACCGCCGCGTGGGGGAGCCCGTCGACATTTTCGTGAGCAACCGCCTCATCGCCCGTGGCGAGGTCGTCCTGATCGACAGCGTCCTTGGGATCACCCTGACCGAAATTGTGCGACAGGAGCGATAAGGCCGATGTCCGAGCATGATCCTACCCGGCTTTTGTTGCTGGGCGACCTCGACAAGACGTTGGGGCTGGCGGCGGAAATGGTGCGGGGGTCGCCGTCCGGCATCGCGGTCGGAACCCCCGACAGCATCGCCTTCGACAGCTTGCGGGAGGCGGTCGGCGATTTCGCCGTCGTGGACATCGCCGTCAATCTGCATGACGTTATTTCCCGGCTTCGCGGTGAGCGTGCCGGCAGCCCGGCGATCACTGTCGCCGTCGAGGAGCTTGTCGGCCACAGCGTGGAAGATGTCGAACGGGCCCTCATCCTGCAAACATTGATACGGTGCGGGGGCAATCGGACAACCGCTGCGGCAATGCTGGGCATTTCCGTTCGCACCATTCGCAACAAGCTGCGAAGCTTCACTTCGGAAGGCGCCGTGCAACCGGTGGCGGCGCAGCGGCACCAGAGCGTTTTCGAAGCGACTAGGATTTCTTGACCAGCGATCGGAAACCGCTCTGGAACGTCGCGCTGGTTCCCATTTTCATGAGGTCGGTTCCTTGAAAGCCCTGGTGCCCGCAAAATTCGATGAAATCCTGTCGCGCCTGGGCCCCAGTCGCGACCTCGCGCTGGCCCTGGGCGTCACGGCGATCATCGCCATGCTCATCCTGCCGATGCCCGGCTGGATGCTTGACATGGGCCTTGCCCTGTCGATCACGGCGTCGGTGCTGATCCTGATGACGGCGCTGTTCATCGAAAAGCCGCTCCAACTGTCGAGCTTCCCGACGATCCTGCTGATCGTCACCATGTTGCGGCTGGGCCTTAACCTTGCTTCCACCCGATTGATCCTGGGGCATGGGCATGAAGGGCATCATGCGGCGGGGGGCGTGATCGCTGCCTTCGGCGAATTCCTGATGGGCGGGGAGACGGTGATCGGCCTCACCATTTTCGCCATCCTGATCGTCATCAATTTCGTCGTCATCACCAAGGGTGCCGGACGCATCGCGGAGGTCGGCGCCCGCTTCAGCCTGGATGCGATGCCCGGCAAGCAGATGGCGATCGACGCGGACCTCAATGCCGGCACCATCACCGAAGCGCAGGCGCGCGAAAGACGCGCGGAGATCGAGGCCGAAAGCGGCTTCTATGGCGCGATGGACGGTGCGTCCAAATTCGTGAAGGGCGACGCGATCGCCGCGCTGCTGATCACCGCGATCAATATCGTCGTCGGCCTGATCATCGGCGTCGCCATTCATGGCGTGCCCTTTGGCGAGGCGTTCACCACCTATACCATCCTGACCGTGGGCGACGGTCTTGTCAGTCAGATCCCGGCCCTCATCGTATCGACCGCAGCCGGTCTGCTGGTGTCCAAGGGTGGCATTTCAGGCAAGACCGGCGCTACGCTGGGCGAGCAGTTGGGCCGCTATCCCAAGGCTTTCGGCGTGGTGGCCGCTCTGATGCTGGCGCTGGCGCTTATGCCGGGCCTGCCCTTCGTGCCTTTCGCGCTGTTCGGCGGTATCTGCGGCTGGCTGGCCTGGACGATGACCAATAAGGCCGAGGCGGTGGCGGTGCAGGCGCGGCTGGAGGAAAGCGCGGCGCAGCAACAGATCGCGCAGGCCGAGGAACCGATCGCCCGCACGCTGGCCATCGACGCCCTGCGTATCGAGCTGGGCTACGGCCTGCTGCCGCTGATCAACGATGCCAGCGCCGAACCGCGCCTCGACGACCAGGTGCGCGCATTGCGCCGGCAAATGGCGATCGATTTCGGTTTCGTGCTGCCTTCGGTCCGCATCCTCGACAATATGGCGCTGCCGGCGAATGAATATGTGGTCTATGTCAAGGAAACGGAGATAGCGCGCAGCGAACTGCGCATCGGCAAACTGCTGGTGATCAATGCGGCCGGTCAGGATCTGGGCCTGAAGGGCGAGGCGACGAAGGAGCCGGTGTTCCAGCTGCCCGCGCTCTGGATCGATCGCGACATGCGCGAGGAAGCCGGCTTCCGGGGGCTGACCGTGGTCGACTGCGGTACGGTGGTCACGACCCATCTGACCGAGATCGTGAAAGACAATATCGCCGACCTGCTTTCCTATGCGGAGACGCAGAAGCTGCTCAACGAGGTCCACAAGGATGCCGAGAAGCTGATCGCCGATATCATCCCCGCGAAGATATCGGTTTCGGGCGTGCAGCGCGTGTTGCAGAACCTGCTGGCCGAAGGCGTTTCCATTCGTGACATCCCGACCATTTTGGAAGGTATTGCTGAAGCGACGGCGATGTCCGGCAATCTGATGCTGGTCACCGAACATGTCCGTGCCCGGCTGGCGCGGCAGATTTCCGCGCAGCAGACATTGAACGGAACCATTCCCATCGTCACGCTGGGCACGCAGTGGGATGAGGCTTTCACCGAAAGCGTCATCGGCCAGGGCGACGATCGCCATCTCGCCATGGCGCCTTCGAAATTGCAGGCTTTCATTGCCGAAATCCGTGAGGCCTATGACCGCTTCGCCACCCAGGGTGAAATTCCCTGCCTGCTGACGAACCCTCATTTGCGTCCCTTCGTCCGGTCGATCATCGAACGCGTCCGCCCGGCAACGGTCGTGCTCTCCCAAAATGAGATTCATTCGCGCGCGCGGTTGCGCAGCCTGGGTTCGATCGGCTGAAAAGACCGGAAGCGCCGATTGCCCTCTATAATGGAAAAGCAGGCGATCGCGACCGCCCCTCAGATGTTCGAGAGACCATGTCGATATCGATGATCCCGTCCCTTTCCCCGCTGGGGCCTACCCTTGCCTTGCCGCAGACTGCCGCCGCCGTGCAGCAGGCCGGCGCGGTTTTGCCTGGCGACACCGCCGGTTTCAGCGCGCTGCTGCATGCCCACACCGATTTGCCGGATGGATCGCCCGTCCTTCCGGCGGTTGCGGCGGCAGCCCCGAATATGGCGGCTTTGCCTGTCCCGCCGACCGAAACCGGCGCGGTCGCGGACAAGCAGACCTCGCCCGTGGCGGAAGGCGAGGGGGAGGGACTTCTCCTGCAACCCATGGTCGAGGATGGCGGGCCGCCCGCCACCTTGCCGCAGATAAAGGTTGAGGCCGATGAGGCGGGTGCAGACATCAACGCTCCGCCAGCGGCGGAGAAGGATGAGGCGTCGGAAGCGTCGCACTCTTCGCCTCCCGCTCCTCCTGTGCTCGAGCACATCGCCTATCGGCCTGCCAAGGCGGATATCGCGCCGGCTCCCCTGGAAAAGTCGCGGATCCCGTCCGCCCCCGAGGTGCAAGCGGCCGCCCCGACGCCTGAAAGGAAGACCCCGTCCAGGGGGAAATCCACCGATGATGCGGATGCCAGGATGGAAGGAATGGATCGTGCCGGACCGGCGGCGGTCGTAGCCGCGCCGGCACCGTTTCCCGCGGTGAGCCCCATTCCCCCGGCCGCGCAGCCGGGCGCTGTCGTTTATCCGGCGGAGGCGGCGGAACCGCAAGAGCAAGAGGATGTGCCCGACGCAGCCGGTATTTCATTCGCGAAACAAGAGGCTGCCCATGGGCCGGGGCGCGAAAAGGCCGCGAAGGAGCAGCTTGTCCTGGGTGCCGCCGACAAGATGCCTGTGGCGCCGCCGGACGATATGACTAGGCAAGTGCGGCCCTCTGTACCGGATAATCGCTCACCCATTCCCGACAATAGTCCTGCCATACCGGACAACAAGGATAGCGGACTCTCGCCACCCCTGCTGACGCAGACGATGGCGCCGGTCACGAGCCGCCCACCCGCCAGCCTCTATCCGCCTTCCTTCTCGCCCGCTGTCCCGGCGCCAACGGTGCAAGCGAGGCCGGGGCGTATCGGCGCGGACATCGGGGTCGAGATCGCCAAAGTGGCGCGGGCTGGCCGGGACCATCTTCTGATCCGTCTCGATCCCCGCGAGATGGGACGCATCGATGTGCGCCTGTCCTTCGACCGGGACGGCGTGATGCGCGCGGTGATGTCGGCCGACAGCCCGGCGGCGCTCGATATGTTGAGGCGGGAGAGCGCCGATCTCAATCGCGCGCTGGCCAATGCGGGGGTTCGTTCCGACACGCAATCCCTGCGCTTCGATACCCGATCGGGCGATCAAGGACAGGGCGCCGGGCAGGGCTGGCAACGTGGCCAGCAAAGCCAGAATAGCGGATCGCGCGGCATCATGGACGACGGCGCGGTCGAATTCGCCGACCCATTCTATCGACCGCTGCGGACCAGCGGTCAAGTCGACCTCATGGCATAAGGATCGCAAATCATGACGACAATC
>DATEDR010000079.1:0-2880 GCA_035281605.1 Sphingobium sp. | reverse complement strand
GATATGCCGGTCGCGCGCGGCATCAAGATTGAGCGTTTCGGTCCTGCCGGGTGCAGTCTGGATCGTTGCGGTCCGGGTCTGGTCGTCCACGGCGATCACCTCGCCGCGCGCGCCGTTGATCCGCCCCGCTTCCCGGTCATTGCGGGTAAACCGGATGCTATCGCCAGTCTTAAGTTCGAGCGGTTGCGGCGCGAACGCCTGAGCCTTGCCCGCGCCCCATTGCCGCAACCGCCAATCCACTTCGCGCCCATCCTCGGATTTGAGGGTGATGGCGGCTTTGGCCAGGTCGATGCTCTCCACCCTGTAGGATTCGCCGCGCGCCACGCCCTTGTCGGCATAATCGCGGGTGAACCGCACGACATCGCCTTTGTCGTAGCTCAGGGGATCGCGCGCCTCGGCACGGGTCAGTCCTTTGTTGGCGAGAATCTGCATGGTGACGGCGGGGCCGGTCAGCGCCCCCGATCTCGAGAGCGCGGCGCGAATGTCGGCGGTCAGAGCGTCGCGCCCTTCGCGCGACGGCTCGATAACAAGGGTGCGGGCGCGACCGGCCTTGTCCAGTGCCGCATATCGCTCGGCGATGACGGCGAAGCGTTCGGCGCGGTCGGCATTCTCGACAATCTGGCCGCCGCCATTATCCAGCGCGGCCAGAGCCTTCCTCGCATCGCCCTCAACAGACGCCAGCACGGCCTTCTTGGTGGCGTCATTGGTCTGCCGCACGATCTCGGCCAGCTTCGCGGTTTCCATGCCCGCGCCCTGCAACTGCGCGAACGCCGCGCCCGCCTCGACCGATCCCAACTGCTTCACGTCGCCGACAAAGATGACGCGGGCCTTATGCTTGTCGGCCAGGTCGAACAGCCGGGAAGTATCGCGGGCGGATAATAAAGAAGCCTCGTCCACGATCCAAGCGGCGGGCTGGCCGGGTTGGGGCCGCTCCGGCGATAACAGGTGTCGTGCGACGGTATCGCCGCGCGTGCCCATTGCCTCGCCCAACACCATCGCCGCCGATGCGGTGGGGGCCAATGCCGTTACCGCCATTCCGCGCGTCTCGGCTTCGCGGGCAAAGGTCGCCAAGACAGTCGTGGTCTTGGCGGTGCCTGCATAGCCCTGTAAGGCGGTGATCCGGTTGCGGCTGGTCAATAGCTGTTCGGTGGCGGCGCGCTGATCGGCATTCCAACCGAAACCTGATGCCCGTTCCGCCTGTGCCGATGCGGTAGCGACGGCCTTGGCGGCAGCAAGCTCAGACGCGATGGGCGCGAACATGCCGCGCCCCTCCGCTTCGATCCGCAGCATCTTGGCCTCGGTTTCGACATTCTGGCGGGTGGTGAACCCCGCAAACTCGGCGCCGCGCCGATCCTGAAAGCTCCGGTCGATCAACTCGCCGTGTTTCGTCGCCGCCTCAATGGCGGCCCCGATCTGAGCGTAACCGATCTTGCCCAGCCCGATCCGTCCGGCTTCTTCCTGCAAGGCGGCGGCGGAAAACACCGATTGCCGTTCGCCCAGCTTGTCGGCGGCATGGGCAACGGCGCGGGCGGCGGCTTCGTCGCCCTGCATTTTCATATTGGCGTGATGGGAAGGATCAGCGGCCTTGGCCTCGGCCTGTTCGATCATCGCCAGACGCGCCTCTGGCCCGAACTCGGCCTTGCTCGCCGTCTCGCGCCAGTCTGCCACAAGGGAGGCATGATCGGTTGCGACTTTGGCTTGCCTGGTGTCGAGCGTGGCGACCTGCTTCTCAACGGCGCTGGCCGTGTCGCGGGACGTGCCGCGTTCCGCTAATGCCGCTTCGATTTCTGCGCTGCGGGTGCTGAACGCAGCCATCACCTCGGCGGACACGCCCTTGATTTCGAACATCGAGTCCTTGCCCGTCTCGATCTCATAGCCCAGTTCGCGCACCTTCAAGGCCAGTTCCTGCCGGTAGATCGCGCCGACCTGCTTTTGAAGCTGGTAGATGGCGCGCGGCTCAAGGCTGCGCCAAACGCCATCCTCGTCCCGCGTCGCGTTCATGATGACATTATGGGTATGAAGCTGCGGGTCCTGGGCGCGGCTGGTGCCGTGCTGAAAGCTGGCGATGATGAGATTGCCGGTCGTCTCGCGGTTGACGGTGCCGCCGTCCCGGACGCGGGTGGCGGCCATATGTTTCTCGACATGGGCCATCGCGGTTCTGACCGCTTCGCCATGTGCGGCGATCAACCGCCGGTCGCCCGCCACCTCGGCCATGATGGAAATTGACTTGGGCGCGCTCAAAGTCACGTCCCAGCCGGGGCGGTGCTCAAGCTGGCCGTCGCGAAACGTGCCAAGCTGCTGCTCGCCGATCCTGCCATCCAGCAAAGCGCGGAACTGGTCGCGGTCCACCTCGCCGGACAGGCCCAGCGCGTCCGCGCCCGCGCCCTGCCATTCGGAAGGCGAAAGCCCGCCTTCCGAATAATAGTCGTCGGCCTCATAATAGCTGCTGGCCTGCGCGGAACTGGTCAGCGCCGATACTGATGCCACCATCACACCGGCCCTTCGCTGGCGGATGATGGCGGGGTCGGCGACGGCGTGGGCGCAACGGCTCCCGTCTGCTTCCAAAGCGTGTTGTCGGGATCGCCCGCAACAAATCCCGGGTGGCGGGGTTCGCCGCGCCGCGCGACATGATCGGCAGTGAGCCTGATCCGTGCCACCGGCAAGCCATCCGGGAACAATAGGAAGCCCTCGAACTTGGGGAGGCGCAATTCGCTTTCCAATACGGCGGGCCGCATCTTGCGCATCCGGCCCAAGGTGGTGCGGGCTTCGTCATCGCCCTCGGCCAGCGCGTCGGTCATGGTCTGGATTTCGACCTCGCACTCGCCGATGGTCTGGCTGGCCCATTGCCGGGTTTCGCTGTCGATGGTTTGCAGGAACAGC
>DATEDR010000078.1:0-7880 GCA_035281605.1 Sphingobium sp. | reverse complement strand
CGTGGGCTTTTTGCATAGGGCGAGTTTTCCGCGAGGGCCAGTTCCTTCCGCCGCAAATTTACGCTAGGGGGCAGCGCCATGAATACGTTGAGCAAGATCGAAAGCGCCATGCCGCTGCCCGTGTCCGTGGACGACATCCTCGCGGCGCGCGTACGGATTTCGGGCTCGGTGGTGCATACGCCGACCCTGGTCAGCCAGACGCTGTCATCGCTGCTGGGTTGCAAGGTCTATCTGAAGTTCGAAAATCTCCAGTTCACCGCCGCCTACAAGGAGCGCGGCGCGCTGAACCGGCTGCTCCAGCTGGAGGAGAGCGCGCGGGAAAAGGGCGTGATCGCGGCGTCGGCCGGCAATCATGCGCAGGGGCTGGCCTATCATGGCCGTCGCCTGGGCGTGCCCGTCACCATCGTCATGCCCAAGACGACGCCGACGGTTAAGGTCACGCAGACGCAGGGGCATGGCGCCACCGTCGTTCTGCATGGCGAAAAGTTCGACGACGCCAACGCCTATGCCCGCCAGCTGGCGACGGAACATGGACTGACCTTCGTCCACCCGTTCGACGAGCCCGACATCATCGCGGGCCAGGGCACGGTTGCGCTGGAAATGCTGGAGGACGCGCCCGAGATCGACACGCTGGTCATCCCGATCGGCGGCGGCGGGCTGTTTTCCGGAATGGCGACGGCGGCGAAGGCGATGAAGCCCGACATCCGCGTCTATGGGGTGCAGGCGGAACTCTATCCGTCCATGTACGACCATATCAAGGGCGCCAAGCTGCCCTGCGATGGCGACACGCTGGCCGAGGGCATCGCCGTCAAGGAGCCGGGCGAACTTACCCGTCGCTTTGTCGAGCGTCTGGCCAATGACGTGCTGCTGGTCAGCGAACGGCATCTGGAGGAAGCGGTTAGCCTGCTGCTGCAGATCGAAAAGACGGTGGTGGAAGGGGCCGGGGCCGCCGGCCTCGCCGCACTGCTGACGCATAAGGAGCTGTTCGCGGGGCGCAACGTTGGCCTGGTCCTGACCGGCGGCAATATCGACACGCGCCTGCTGGCGAACGTGCTGCTGCGCGACCTCGCCCGTTCGGGACGCCTCGCCCGGCTGCGCGTGATCCTGCAGGACCGGCCGGGCGCGCTGTTCCATGTCGCGCGCATCTTTGATCAGGAAGCCGTCAACATTCTGGAGCTGTCGCACCAGCGTATCTTCACCAATCTTCCTGCCAAGGGATTGAGTTTGGACGTCGAGTGCGAAACCCGCGACGGCGAGCATCTCGACCGGCTGATCACCGCGCTGCGCGAAGCGGGATATGAGGTGGCGCCGATCGAGGTCGCCTGATCGGAAGCCAGCGGGCGAAGGCTCGCGCGGCTTCTTCACGGAGCGCATTTTTTCGTGGTAAATGTCCTTTTCATGCACTGCTGCGGGCGGCATAGTCTGTCCATGACTCAAATATGGCGCAGCGTTATGACGGAGGCCGTGGCGTGAGCGCACCTTTTCGCTTTCCGCGCTTTTTCGTGACGAACCCGAGCCCCTGTCCTTATCTGCCGGGGCGGAGCGAGCGGAAGGTCTTTACCGAGCTCAGCGGCGACAATGCGCCGGAACTCAACGATGCGCTGGGCCGCATCGGCTTCCGCCGCAGCCAGAACGTCGCCTACCGCCCCAGCTGCGCCGATTGCGCTGCCTGTGTCTCGGTCCGCGTCGTCGCGGAGGAATTTCGCCCCAACGCCACGCAGCGCAAGTTGATCCGGCGCAATAGCGATCTCACCGTCACCGCCTGCAAGCCGTGGTCGACCGAAGAGCAGTTCGCCTTGCTGCAGCGCTATCTGCGTGCCCGCCATCCGGGCGGCGGCATGACCGAAATGGATGAGATGGACTTTGCCGACATGGTCGAGCAGACGCCGGTCGAAAGCCATGTCGTCGAATATCGCGAGCCGGGCATCAACGGCCGCCCCGGCAAGCTGGTCGGCGCCTGCCTGACCGATCGGCAGGGCGATGGGCTGTCGATGATCTACAGCTTCTTCGACCCCGACCTGGAGCATCGCAAGGGGTTGGGCAACTTCATCATCATGGACCATATCCTGCGCGCGGCGAAAGCTGGGCTGCCCTATGTCTATCTCGGCTATTGGGTCGAAGGATCGCAGCGGATGCAGTATAAGATCCTGTACCGTCCGCTCGAAAAACTGAGCCGCAGCGGCTGGGTCCGCTTCGATCCCGATGAGCAGGCGCAGGCGATCCGCGGCGTGGTGCCGCGCGATGAACCGCCGCTGCCGATCGAACTGGCGGGCATTTTCCGGAAATAGTCGGCCGCTCGGGCGCGCTTCACTTCGCGGAAAAGGTCACGGCCTCAATCTTGTTGCCGTCCAGGTCGCGGACGAAGGCGCCATAATAATGGGCGTCATAATTGGGTCGCACCCCGGGCACGCCCTCGTCGGTTCCGCCCAGTTCCAGCGCCAGCCGGTGAAACGCCCGAACCGTTTCGCGGTTTGCGGCTTCGAAGCAGATATGGACGCCGTTGCCGGCCGTCGCGGGCTCTCCGTTCACCGGCGTCTCGAGGCTGAAGACGACATCGGTGACGCCGTAATCCAGCGAGTGAGGATGGTCGCGCAGGTTGCGATAGCCCAATAGCGTCATCAGCGGATCGTAAAAGCCCCGGGCCCGGGCGACGTCGTTGGTCCCGACCGAAACATGATGGATCATCCGGCTTCTCCTGTCCTGGACGAGCCATGCTCGCCCAGGACAGCTAAACCCGCAGGCCTATTTGCAGTTGCAGTTGCGCCGGACCTTATATCTGCCGCCATGCCGCCGTCCCGAAACGGTCTCATAGCTGGTTGTGGTCGTGACCGCGGGCTGGATGACGACGGTGGTCGTGGTGGCGCCGGGATAATAATAGCCGCCGGCGAAATAGCCGGGGGCATGCGTGGTCGTGACGACCGGTTCGCCATGGCCGCCATGATGCGCGACGTGCGGCGACCCGGCGTAGGGCGGCGCGTCATAATCCACGCCATAGTTGCTACGCGCCTCGCCTTCGAAGCGCCCTTCATATTCCCCGCTATAGGCCCGCCCGGTCTCGTCCCGCCAGGTGCCGGTCCAGCGGCCTTCATACTCATGCGGTGGCGCGGGGCTATCGGGAGCGGTCACGTCATCGTCATAGTCGACGCCCGGAGGCGGAGCAGCGCGGTCATCGCGGTCCCAGTCGATGCCGCTGCGGTGATCCCTGACCCGCCCGTCGCGATCGGTCAGAACGGCATCGTCATAATAGCGGGACCAGCCATATCCTTCCGCCGGAGCGGGGAGGCCGTAGGCGCCGTAATTGCCGATCCGGTAGCCCGGCACGGACCAGTAGGAGGGCAGGACATGTCCCACGACCAGCGGCCGATAGCCCGCCCAGCCGCCGGGAGCGCGCCAGCCCGCGAACCAGCGGCCCTGGAAGCGGGGGCCCCAGCGATGCGCGGTCGTGACGGCGCCGGGATGCGATCCCACCATACCCTTGCCCCAGGCCACGCGCGCGCCTGTCGAAGAGGGGGCGGCTGCCAGAAGAGGGGCGGCAAAGCACAGGGTGGCCCCGGTGCCCGCCAGGATGATGCCCAATATCCGCATGCTCTACTCCCGTTCCTTCATGGCGCAGTTAACGGCTTGTTTAGCATGGCGATCACGCCCGATCCACGCGGGCTGGGGCATGACGCTGTCCCGAAACGGGGCAGGGCTCAAGCGATGCGTGGAGCGATCCGTTCGACGAGCGCCTCCAGCCCCGCTTGATCGGCGGCGTCGAACCGCGCCGGCAAAGGGCTGTCGAGGTCGAGCACGGCGATCACCTGTCCGCCGACCCATATCGGCACCACGATCTCCGAAGCGCTGGCTGCGTCGCAGGCGATATGGCCGGGAAAGGCGTGGACGTCATCGACCCGCTGCGTCCTGGCTTCGGTCGCCGCTGCGCCGCAGACTCCGCGATCCAGCGGAATGCGGATACAGGCGGCCTTGCCCTGAAAGGGGCCGAGGACCAGTTCGCCCCCCAGTATGCGGTAGAAGCCTGCCCAGTTGAGGTCGGGCAGAAACTGCCAGATCAGCGCGGCGATATTGGCCATATTGGCGACCGCATCGGGTTCGTCCCTCGTGATCGCATCGGCGGCGAGGAGAAGGTCCTGATAGAGCGTCGCCTTGTCGGCCTGCGGAGCGGGAGCGAAATCGAACATGACGCCGATATAGGGTGAGGGCGGTGCCGGAGCCAACTGGAGAAGGTCCGAAAGTTGCGCCACCCGCTAGTCCAGCCGCACCTTCCCGCGCCCCTGCTTTACCGAACTGCGCGCCTTCTTGGCGTCGACGCGCCGCGCCTTGGCGGCTTTTCCCGGCTTGGTCGCCTTGCGGGCCTTTGGCACGATCGTCGCTTCCCGTACCAGGTCGACCAGCCGCGCGACGACCTCCTGCCGGTTCAAGAGCTGGGAGCGCGAACCTTCCGAACGCAGGATCAGCACGCCGTCGGCCGTCATCCTGCGCCCGGCGATGACGGCCAGCCGGCGCTTGACCGCATCGGGCAGCGACGGACTGTTCGCAACGTCGAAGCGAAGCTGCACCGCGCTGTCGGTCGTGTTCACATGTTGTCCGCCCGCGCCCGTCGATCGAACGAAGGTCTCGCTCAACTCGTCGGTGTCGATCGAGATCGATCGGGTGATCGGGATGGACGGCAAGGGATTAGATCCCCGCTGCGTCCAGCAGATCGGGCGCGAAACCGGCCGCGGCGAAGCTGGCGGGGAGGGGGGCAGTCGCTTCCGCCGGCGGCTTGGTGCCGCGGGGAACGCTCAGGAACCGGCTGTGCAGCAGCATCGCCCCCTGACCCGCGCCGTAGACCGGGTCCCCGGCGATGCCAAAGCCAAGACCGTGCAAGGCATGGGCGCGGATCTGGTGCGTGCGCCCGGTCCGCGGGCTGAAGGCTATCAGCGATCGCCCATCCAGTTCCGCCAGCTTGCGCCATTCGGTAAGCGCGGATTTGCCGTCGCTCGCGGCGACCATGCGCCATCCCTGCGCGGCGCTGCTCACCTTCTTGAGGGGGAGGTCGATGGTTCCGCTCTCCGCCTCCGGCACGCCATCCAGCACGGCGATGTAGCGTTTGACGACCGTCCCTGCCTCGAACGCGGCTGCATAGCGTTTATGCGCCTTGGGATTGCGGGCGAGCAGCAGACAGCCGCTGGTGTCGCGATCCAGCCGATGCACCGGCAGCGGCCAGCGCTGGAAGCCGAAGGTCAGCGAGGAGAGATGATTTTCCAGCGCCAGCGATCCGTCGCGGGGCGCGTCGACCGGCAAGCCGGCGGGCTTGTCGAGGATGATGGCTTCGCCATCGATGAACAGGACTCGGTCGTGAAGCAGGGTCAAGGGGAGGTTCCGGGATACAGGAGGACGCGATTGACGCGCGCGCGCCATCCTATAGGGCGTGGAAGCCATGGAGAATAGGGGGCACAAAGACCGGCCGCATCCCGGCCCATCGGAGTGGGTGCCGGGCGGAGGGCGGCTCGAATGGATCGATGTCGCGCGCGGAATCGGCATCATCGCCGTGGTCGTCGGCCATGTGTGGACGCAGGGTCCGCTTCGGGGCGCGGTATATAGTTTCCATATGCCGCTTTTCTTCCTGCTTTCGGGCTTGCTCGCCCGGCCGCAACCGCCTGCGCCATTCGCCTTGCGCCAATTGGGATCGCAGATGCGGCCTTATGCGGCCTTCCTCCTCCTGCTGATCGTCGCAGACCAGATCATCGAACCGATGAGGGGCAACCGGCCGATTTTCCACCAATGGCCGCAAGACCTGCTCCCGATCCTGCTTGGCGGCACATGGCTGCGCGGACCTTATACAATCTTCTGGTTTGTTCCCTGCCTGATGGTGGCGCGGATCCTGTTCAATGTAGCGTTGTCGCGCTGGCGCAATCCGCTGGACCGGCGCTGGGCGCTGGTCCTGTTGCCCATGGCGGTCCTGGCCTATGGGCTCGGCAGGTTTACCGCCATTTCGGTGCTCGGGCTGCTGACGGTACCGATGGCGATCATCCTGCTATGGATCGGCGCGGGCGGGCAGAGGGTGCCGTGGCGGCGATGGATGTGGATGCCACTGAGTGCTTTCGCCTTTGCAGGGCTGGCCGGGCTGCTGCCGACGCTCAATCTCAAGGCGGCGGACTATGGCGTGCCTGTTCTCTCCATGGTTTCGGGGGTCGCGACTTCGCTGCTTCTGTTCCGCCTGTCGGTTCGCATCGCTCCCTTCGCTGGCTGGCTGGCGGCGACCGGTCGGGCTTCGCTGGTCATCATGTATCTGCATGTGGCGGTGATCCACTATCTTTCGCCGCATGTTGGCAAGCCATGGCTGCTGTTGAACGCGTTGCTGTTGCCGGTTGCCGTCTATCAAATGCTGCGCTCCAGCCCCATGGGGCGGCGGATATTCCTGTGAACGAAGGAAAAGAAAGGGCCGACGCACCTTTTGATGCGCCGGCCCCGCCGTTGACGCCTTGCGACCCAAGGCTCAACCACTGCACCTGAGAGGGTGGTGCAGCTTACTCTATCCGTGCAACTTGATCGCCGTTTCGGCGATCCGCCGACCCTGATAGCGGGCGCCGTCCAATTCTTCTTCGCCCGGCTGACGGCTGCCGTCGCCGCCGGCAATGGTTGTCGCTCCATAAGGGGCGCCGCCACGCACCTTGTCGACGCCCATCTGCTCGGTGAAGCCATAATCCAGCCCGACGATCACCATGCCGAAATGCAGCAAATTGGTGATGATCGAGAATAATGTCGTTTCCTGCCCGCCATGCTGGCTGGCGGTGGAGGTGAACGCGCCGCCTACCTTGCCGTTCAGTGCGCCGCTCAGCCAAAGGCCACCGGCCTGATCGAGGAAGGCCGCCATCTGGCTCGACATGCGGCCGAAGCGCGTGCCGGTGCCGATGATAATCGCGTCATAATCGGCCAGTTCGGCCACGGTTGCGACAGGGGCCGCCTGGTCCAGCTTGAAGCCCGCTTTGCGCGCTACTTCTTCGGGCGCAGTCTCCGGCACACGCTTGATGTCCACATGTGCGCCGGCGGATGAGGCGCCTTCGGCGATGGCCTTCGCCATCGATTCAATATGCCCGTAGGAGGAATAGTAGAGAACCAGCACCTTCGCCATTAAACTATCTCCAAATTTTACAATGCATTGGGTGAGAAAAAGTTTCCAAAAAAATTCACGCCTGCTCAGCACAGGGGGGCGATCCCGCGGAAACGCCCGCACAGCAGGACTATTTAGCGCCTTGGAATGGCGCTCTGCTCTTGTCGTTTCAGACCGCCGGCCGGGACGTTCCGGCTTGCTCTCGATCAATCTAGCGCTCAGGATCGTTTCTTGAATGAGCAACATTGAAACGGATTGTTTCCCTCATGCGACTTCCCGATTTCGAAGCCTGGGCCATCTTCGCGGCGGTCGTAGAGCATCGCAGTTTCACGGACGCCGCAAAGGCGCTGTCCGTGTCGAAGGCTACCGTGTCCAAAGCCGTTACCCGGCTGGAAAAGCATCTGGACACCAGCCTGTTCAGCCGTACGAGCAGGCGCCTCGCCCTGACGGAAAGCGGGCGGCGCCTCGCCGACCACGCCGCGCGCATCCTGGTTGAAGGTCAGGCCGCCGAAGAAGCCGCGCGTGACGAGACGGCAGAACTGTCAGGCACCGTCAGGCTGGGCGCGCCGATGACTTTCGGCTTGCTTCGTATCGCTCCCATGATGGCGGAATTTTCAAAGCTCCACCCGTTGATCCATGTCGACCTTCATCTTACAGACGCGCGGATCGACATGATCGACATGGGGCTCGACGCCACGATCCGCATCGCCGACCTGCCCGACAGTTCACTGCGCGCCCGCAAGCTTGCCGACGTCACGATACATGCCGTGGCGTCGCCAGCCTATCT
>DATEDR010000077.1:0-7204 GCA_035281605.1 Sphingobium sp. | reverse complement strand
ATGTCGAGCAGGTTGACGAAAAAGTCGTTGCTGAGCTGCCCGGGACGATCGGTGAGCAGGCCGTGCGTCGAGCCGCCATGATTGGCACCCAGCACGCGCAGTCCGCCGACCAGCACGGTCATCTGCGGCGCGCTCAGGCGCAGCAGGCTGGCGCGGTCGATCAGCAGTTCCTCGACCGGCACCCGGAAGCTGACCGGCAGATAGTTGCGGAACCCGTCGACCTTGGGTTCCAGCACCGCGAAGCCCTCGACGTCGGTCTGCTCCTGGCTCGCGTCGGCGCGGCCCGGCGTGAAGGGCACGACGACCTCATGCCCCGCATCGCTCGCAGCCTTTTCTATGCCTACGGATCCGCCGAGCACGATCAGGTCGGCGATGCTGACTTTCTTGCCGCCCGTGGCGCGGCTGTCGAAAGCAGTCTTGATGCCTTCCAGCACGTGCAGGACCCGCGCCAGCTGTTCGGGCTGGTTCACGTCCCAATCCTTTTGCGGCGCGAGGCGGAGGCGCGCGCCGTTGGCGCCGCCGCGCTTGTCCGATCCGCGGAAGGTCGACGCCGACGCCCAGGCGGTCTGCACCAGTTCGGCGACGGTCAATCCTGAGCCCGCAATATCCTGCTTGAGCGCGCGGATGTCAGCCTCCTCGATCAGCGGACGATCCACGGCCGGGATCGGATCCTGCCAGATGAGGTCCTCCGCCGGCACGTCGGGGCCGAGGTAACGCGCCTTGGGCCCCATGTCGCGATGGGTCAGCTTGAACCAGGCCCGGGCGAAGGCATCGGCGAAGGCGGCCGGATCGGCGCGGAACTTCTCGGCGATGGCGCGATAGGCCGGGTCCTCCTTGAAGGCGAGGTCGGCGGTCGTCATCATCGTCGGTAGGCGCCGGTCCGGACTGTGCGCTCCGGGGGCAAGATCCTCGGGCTTCTGGCCGATCGGCTGCCACTGCTGCGCGCCCGCCGGGCTCTTCACCAGTTCATAGTCATAATCGAGAAGCATGTGGAAGAAGCTGTGGTCCCAGGTCACGGGGGTTGGCGTCCATGCGCCCTCGATGCCGCTGGTGATGGTGTGGTCGCCCAGGCCGGATTCATGCCCGCTCTGCCAGCCAAGGCCCTGCTGCGCGATGTCCGCGCCTTCGGGTTCCGCGCCGACCTTGGCCGCGTCGCCCGCGCCGTGCGCCTTGCCGAAAGTATGGCCGCCCGCGGTCAGCGCCAGCGTTTCTTCATCATCCATGCCCATGCGCGCGAAGGTTTCGCGAATGTCACGCGCCGACTGAAGCGGATCGGGGTTGCCGCCCGGACCCTCCGGATTGACGTAGATAAGCCCCATCTGGATCGCGGCGAGCGGTTCCTCCAGCGCCATGTCCTTATCGGGTTGGATGCGCGTCTGGTTTTCGGGGTGGCCGACCCATTGCTCCTCGGTGCCCCAATAAATGTCCCTCTCGGGCTCCCACACATCCTCACGCCCGCCGCCGAAGCCGAAAATGGGTCCGCCCATCGATTCGATCGCGACGTTGCCGGCAAGGATCATCAGGTCCGCCCAGCTCAGCCGGCGCCCATATTTCTGCTTGATCGGCCAGAGCAGCCGGCGCGCCTTGTCGAGATTGGCATTGTCGGGCCAGCTGTTGAGCGGCGCGAACCGCTGCCCGCCCGACGAAGAGCCGCCGCGTCCGTCGCCGGTGCGGTAGGTGCCCGCGCTATGCCAGGCCATGCGGATGAAGAAGGGGCCGTAATGGCCATAGTCCGCTGGCCACCAGGGCTGGCTGTCGGTCATCAGCGCGGTCAGGTCGCGCTTTACGGCTTCCAGGTCGAGGGCCTTGAATTCCTTGGCATAGTCGAACGATTCTCCCATCGGATTGGCGTGCGCGCCGTTCTGGTGAAGAATGTCGAGCGACAGCTGGTTGGGCCACCAGTCGCGATTGGTGCGGCCGAGCAGCGCGCGAAGCGCGGCGGGTTCCTTGACGGGACAGGAAAGGGGGCTTCCTGTTGTTTTGGCGTCCATGACGAGGCTCTCCTGTAAAAATGACTATGCCACGCTAGGCCGCTATAATCGTGCAAGAAAGCGTATAAACTTCGCCAGACTGATCGAAGAAAGCGATCACGCTTGCGTCATGATGCCTGCATGAACGCGCTTGTCCGGGGGCGGGCGAAGGGTGTAACGTTCGCCTATTGGCCATGAGGCGTTTCCTCATGCCGAGACGATGTTCGGGCAAGCCCAACAGAGCTGCATCGGCACCAGTCCCGACAGAGGGCAGGAATAAGCCAAACGTCCGCCATGGCGTTTTAGAGGGAGAGCGGCCGTGGCCATTGCTCATCCAGGTGATCTGCCTTCGTCCCGTGACGATTATGAAGTCCGCAGCATTGGCCTGCAGGATCTGCGCATCGCATTGCAACAGGGTTGGGAAGATTTTCAGGCAAAGCGCGGCGACCTGGTCTTTATCGGCTTCATCTATCCGGTGGTTGTCGTGTTCGCCATATTGATGGCGAGCCAGGTGTCTATCCTGCCGCTCCTCTTTCCGCTGCTGGCCGGATCGATCCTGTTCAGTCCTCCCCTGGCGAGCGGCTTTTATGAGCTCGCGCGGCGTCGCGAACAGGGACTGGATTCGCGGTGGCGGCATTTCCTGGACGTGGTGCGCGGCCCTTCGGCGCCGGCGCTGTTCGACCTGACCAGCGTCACCGCGATGCTGTTTCTGGCCTGGATGGGCGCGGCCTGGTTCATCTATCATTCGACGCTCGGACGGTTGGGGCCGGATGCGATCTCATCGGTCGGCGCGTTCCTGAACGCCTTGTTCGGCACGGCGGAGGGCTGGCAGATGATCGTCCTCGGCAATCTCGTCGGGCTGGGCTTCGCCATCGTCACGCTAGCCGTCAGCATCGTGTCCTTCCCGATGATCGTCGACAGGAAGGTCAATTGGGGCGTCGCGCTGCGCACATCGGTGCGGGTGGCGTGGAACAACCCGGTGACGGTCGCCGCCTGGGGCCTGATCGTGGTTGCCCTGCTGATCCTGGGCGCGCTGCCGGGCTTCGTGGGCCTGGCGGTGGTGCTGCCGGTGCTGGGTTATGCGACCTGGCATCTTTATACCCGCGCGGTGGTACGGTAACATATCCACCTCCGTTCGGGCTGAGCTTGTCGAAGCCTTCTCTTCTTTTCCTGAAGAAGAGCCTTCGACAGGCTCAGGGTGAGGGCAAGCTACTGAGTGCCTTCACCGCCCGTTGCGGGCTTGGGCAGCGGCGGAGCGCCATTCCCCAAAGTGGCGAGATAGCGGATCACTGCCGCCCGATCCTCTGGCCTGCGCAGCCCGGCGAAGCTCATCTTCGTGCCTGGAACGTCGCGCGCGGGCGAACCGAGGAACTCGTACAGATCCTGGTAGCCCCAGTTTCCGCCATGCGCTTTCATCGCGGGGGAATAAGCGAAACCGGCATGGCTCGCCACGCCCCGGCCAACGACGCCCCACAGATTGGGCCCAATCCGGTTGGGGCCTCCCTGGGTGAAGTCATGGCAGCTGGCGCAAAGCTGTATCTTTGCCTTCCCCGCATTGGCATCGGCCGTGGCGAGCAATGAGCCCAGGTCGGCCACCGGAGCCGCCGCCGCGGCGCCCGCTGCCGGCGCGGGCATCTTTCCCTGCATGGCATGGCGATAGGCGACCAGCCGATTGCCTTCTCCCGGCGCGCCCAGGCTTGCGGGCCAGTCGCGCTGCACCTCCGCTAAGTCGATGCGAGGCGGGGCGCCCTCCGGGGCGTAGGCCAGGCTTCCCGCCTTGGCGCGCGGGTAAAGCTGCCCAGCGAACCAGGTGAAGCTCCAGAGCGAAGCCGCCGCCCCCGCGACGCACAGTCCCGTCACCAGCAAACGCATCCGGGCCATTGCTCAACCCCCTCCGCCCATGAAGATCGCCCGCGTCCACCAGGCATAGTCGGCCTCGATCGTCATGATCCGTACCAGCACCAGCAGCAGCAGCGGCGGCACGAGGATCGCGTAGATCAGCGACAGCCGCTCCCAGGCCAGGTGCATGAAGATCGACAGGATAAGCCCGGCCTTCAGCAGCATGAAGGTGATGATCAGCGTCCAGCGCACGATCCCCTGCACATGCATATAATCGACCATGTAAGACATGGCGCTCAGCACGAACAGATAGCCCCAGACCTTCAGATAGAGGCTGATCGGATGCTGCTGGCCAACATGGACGGCTGCCGGATGGTCCTGCTTCATGATGCTCACCACAGGTAGAAGAAGGCAAAGATGAAGACCCAGACGAGGTCGACGAAATGCCAGTAAAGCCCAGCGATCTCGACCGCGCTATAATCCCCCGATCGGTCGTAATGGCCGCGCGCGACCTTTGACGCGATGATGAGCAGCAGGATGACGCCGCAGCTGACGTGCAGCCCGTGAAAGCCGGTGATCATGAAGAAGGTGGCGCCGAACTGCGGCGCGCCCATGGGATTGCTCCACGGGCGGACGCCCTCCTCGACGATCAGCTTGGTCCATTCGAACGCCTGCATGCCGACGAAGGTCGCGCCGAACAGGGCGGTCAGAGCCATGAGGATGGCGGTTTTCCGCCGGTCGCGGCGATAGCCGAAATTCACCGCCATCGCCATCGTGCCGCTGGAACTGATGAGGACGAAGGTCATGATCGCGATCAGGATCAGCGGAATGTCATGGCCGCCGATATTGAGCGCGAACACCTCCGCCGTATTGGGCCAGGGCATGCTCGCCGACGTGCGCACCGTCATGTAGCCGGTCAGGAAGCAGGAGAAGATGAAGGTGTCGGAAAGCAGGAAGATCCACATCATCGCCTTGCCCCAATGGGTATGGCGAAAAACCTCCTGATCGGCCGACCAGTCGGACACGATCTCACGCAAGCCGGGGGTAATGATTTCCCGATCCCGTCGGTCCGGCCCGACGGCGGCATCCATCGCGTGAGACATGGCGAACGTCTCCTTCAGGTCGATACAAGCAATCCGGCAAGCAGGATCCAGATAAGCAGCAGAAAATGCCAGTAGAGGGCGCAAAGGCGGATATGGCGCAGGTTGCGTCCCGCCAGCGCCCAGCCCGCGGCAACCAGCCCACCTATTATGTGGAGGCCATGAAGGGCGGTCAGCAGATAGAAGAAGGCATTGGCAGGGTTGCTCGAGAGATAATAGCCCGCCGCCTGGTAATGCCGCCAGAGCAGCCACTGCCCGATCAGAAAGCACAGGCCGAGCGTCGCGCCGACGATCGATGGCTGGACGGCCCCGTCGCGATTGGCGCGCCGCGCTATCTCCCAGGCGATGCTGCTTCCCACCAGCATGGCGGTGTTGATCCACAGCAGCGGCGGGTCGGGCATGGGCACCCAGTCATCCCCGGCATGCCCCAGGGCCCGGTGCAGCCCCATCCGCATCATATAGGCCGCCACCAGCAGCGAAAACATGACGCACACGACGGCCGCATAGGCGGAAAGCCCGACAGCCCCCGCCGAGGGACGATCCCAATTGTCGTCCCGGTCGCTTGCCGGATCCCAGCTTTTCTCGGTGAGGCGCGCGAACAGGCTCATGCGCGCGGCTCCGTCTGAGGGATGAAGTCCCGGGGCGCGCCGGGAACGCTATAATCATAGGCCCAGCGATAGACGGTCGGCAGATGCGGCCCCCAATTGCCATGTTCGGGCGGCGTCTGGGGCGTCAACCATTCCAGGCTCGCTGCGCCCCACGGATTCGGGTCGGCCTTGGGGCCGCGGAACAGGCTCCAGATCATGTTGAAGAAGAAGAGGCCCTGCGCGGCGAATACCACCAGCGCGGCGATGCTGATCCACTCATTCGCCAGATGCACCGACTGCGGGATGAAGGCCGTCTCGCCCAGCGCATAATAGCGACGCGGCACGCCCAATATGCCCAGATAATGCATCGGCAGGAAGATGGCGTAGACGCCCAGGAAGGTGATCCAGAAATGGAGCTTGCCGAGCGTGTCGTTCCACATCCGCCCGGTAATCTTGGGATACCAATGATAGATGGCGCCGAAGATCACCAGCACCGGCGACACGCCCATGACCATATGGAAATGGGCGACGACGAAGAAGGTGTCGGACAGCGGCACGTCTACGCTGACATTGCCCAGAAAGAGCCCCGACAGCCCGCCATGGATGAAGGTGAAGATGAAGGCGATGGCGAACAGCATCGGCACGCGCAGATGGATGTTGCCGCGCCAGAGCGTCAGCATCCAGTTATAGACCTTGATCGCGGTCGGGATGGCGATGATCAGCGTGGAGGTGGCGAAGAAGAAGCCGAAATAGGGGTTCATGCCGCTGACATACATGTGGTGCGCCCAGACGACGAAGCTGAGCGCGCCGATGATGACGATGGCCCACACCATCATGCGGTATCCGAAGATGTTGCGCCGCGCATGGACGCTGATCAGGTCCGAAACGATCCCGAATGCCGGCAGCGCCACGATATAGACTTCGGGATGACCAAAGAACCAGAAGAGATGCTGGAACAGCAGGGGCGCGCCGCCCTCCGTGGGGGTGATGCGGCCCATGCTCTGCATCGTCGGCATGAAGAAGCTGGTGCCGGCGAAATGATCGAACAGCATCATGATCGCCGCGACGAACAGGGCCGGAAAGGCCAGCAGGCCCATGACCGAAGCGGTGAAGATGCCCCAGACCGACAGCGGCATCCGCATCAGCGTCATGCCCTTCGTCCGCGCCTGCAGCACGGTCGTCACATAGTTCAGGCCGCCCATGGTGAAGGCGGCGACGAAGATGGCGAGGCTGACCAGCATGGTGGCGATGCCCCATTGATGGCCGGGCGTCCCTTCGCTGATGGCCTGGGGCGGATAGAGCGTCCAGCCCGCGCCGGTCGGCCCGCCGGGCACGAAGAAGCCCGCCACCAGCACGATGACAGACAGCAGATAGAGCCAGTAGCTGAGCATGTTGACGAAGGGGAACACCATGTCCCGCGCGCCGATCATCAGCGGGATGAGGTAATTGCCGAATCCGCCCAGCAGCAGCGCCGTGAGCAGATAGACGACCATGATCATGCCGTGCATCGACACGAACTGCAGATAATTGTCGGGCTGGATCGCGGGGAAGGCACCCGGAAAGCCCAGCTGCAGCCGCATCAGCGCGGACAGCACCAGCGCGACCAGCCCGATCGAGATGGCGGTCACGCCATATTGGATGGCGATGACCTTGTGGTCCTGGCTCCAGACATATTTGGTGACCCAGCTATGGGGATGGTGCAGCGGGC
>DATEDR010000076.1:0-6616 GCA_035281605.1 Sphingobium sp. | reverse complement strand
TTACGCCTATTATTTCCTGACCGTTCACGACCTCGTCCGCTTCGCGCGGGCGCAGAAGCCGCCGATCCTGTGTCAGGGGCGCGGGTCGGCCGCCAATTCGATCGTCTGCTTCCTGCTGGGCGTCACCTCGGTCGACCCGATGAAGCATAACCTGCTCTTTTCCCGCTTCGTGTCGGAGGAGCGGAACGAGCCGCCGGACATCGACGTCGATTTCGAGCATGAGCGGCGCGAGGAGGTGATGCAATATATCTACCGCCGCTATGGCCGGGAGCGGGCGGGCATTGCCGGGACCGTCATCCACTACCGTTCCCGCAGCGCGCTGCGCGAGGTGGCGAAGGTGCTGGGCCTAAGCGAGGACATCGCGACCCGTCTGTCCAGCACGGTATGGGGCAGCTATTCGGGCGATCTGGGCGATGCGCGCTTTACCGAAGCGGGCTTTGCCTTCGACAATCCGGAGATGGTGCGGCTGCGGTCGCTGGTCGAACAGCTGATCGGCGCCCCTTTCCCCCGGCATCTCTCGCAACATGTGGGGGGCTTCGTGCTGACGCAGAACCGGCTCGACGAGACGGTGCCGATCCATAATGCCGCCATGGTGGACCGCAGCTTCATTGAATGGGACAAGGACGATATCGACGCGCTGGGCCTCATGAAGGTGGACGTGCTGGCGCTCGGCATGCTGAGCTGCATCCGCAAGGCCTATGATCTGATGCGGCGTCATGGGCTGGGCGATCATGACCTGACCGTCGAGCTCGATTCCGATGATCCGGCTGTCTACGCCATGCTGCAGAAGGGCGACAGCATCGGCGTATTCCAGGTGGAAAGCCGTGCGCAGATCAACATGCTGCCGCGCTTGAAGCCCACCAACCTTTACGATCTTACCGTGCAGGTGGCGATCGTGCGGCCCGGCCCGATCGAAGGCGACATGGTGCATCCCTATCTGCGGCGGCGGGCGGGGATCGAGAAAGCCGAATTCCCCTCGCCCAGCCCGCCCCATAATCCGAACGAACTGAGGGAGCTTCTGAAGGACACCTATGGTGTGCCCCTGTTCCAGGAACAGGCGATGAAGCTCGCCATCGTCGCGGCGGAATTCACACCGTCGCAAGCCAATCAGCTGCGCCGGTCGATGGCGACATTCCGCCAGGTCGGGGGCATGGACAAGTTCAAGGAGAAGATGGTCGGCGGCATGGTCCGGCGCGGCTATGAACGCGACTTCGCCGAACGCTGCTACAGCCAGATCGAAGGGTTCGGCAGCTATGGCTTTCCGGAAAGCCATGCGCTGTCCTTTGCGCGGCTGGTCTATGTGTCGGCCTGGATCAAATGCCATCAGCCCACCGTCTTCGCCTGCGCGCTGCTCAATTCGCAGCCCATGGGCTTCTATGCCCCGGCCCAGATTGTCCGCGACGCGCGCGAACATGGCGTTGCCGTGCATGATGCCGATGTGAATATGAGCGGGTGGGACAACAGCCTCGAACCCCTGCTGCGGTCGCGGAACAGTCGGCGGGGCGAGGGCGCGGGGCGCGCGCTCGCGCTGCGGCTGGGATTGCGGCAGATTGACGGTTTTCGCGAAGAATGGGCGGCGCGGCTGGTCGAAGCGCGGGCGGATGGACTGTTTTCCAGCATCGAGGATCTGGCGCGGCGGGCGAGGCTGCCGGCGCGGGCGCTGCGCCTGCTGGCCGATGCCGATGCCTGCCGGTCGCTGGGGCAGGACCGGCGCGCGGCGCTGTGGGAAGCGCGGCGGACGCCATCGGATGAGTTGCCGCTGTTCGCCGCCGCCCGAAAGCGCGACCAGGCGGCGCGGGAATTGGGGCAGGAACCCGATGCCAACCTGCCTGCCATGCCGCTCGCCGAACATGTCGCGGCCGATTATCAGATGACGCGGCTGTCGCTCAAAGGCCATCCAATGCAGTTTTTGCGGCCGCTCTTCGCTGCCGAGGGCGTGCTCAGCTGCGCGCAAACGGGCGCGGCGAAGAATGGAACGCTGGTGCGGACGGCGGGCGTGGTGCTGGTGCGACAACGGCCGGGGAAGGGCAATGCGGTCTTCATCACCATTGAGGATGAGACGGGCATCACCAACATCCTGCTCTGGGCGCGGCTGTTCGAAACGCAGCGGCGGCCAGTAATGGCGTCACGCCTGATGCTGGTCGAAGGGGAGGTGCAGCGCAGCAAGGAGGGGGTCGTCCACCTGATGGCCACCCGGATTCACGACCGCACCGCGGACCTGTCGCGCCTGTCGGAAACGCACCAGGCGCACATTGCCCTCTCGCCCGCCGACGAGTTCCTCCATCCGCAGCATCCGCGCACCTCCAGCCACCCGCGCAACGTGCGGATATTGCCCAGGTCGCGGGACTTTCATTGAGCCAGGCCTGGGCGCGCTTCAATAATCCTTCGAATAGCGCAGGTTCGCGGAGGATCCCGCGTTGGTGCCGGTCTTCGACAGGAGACTCAGCGTCTTGGACAGCGAAATTTCCAGCTGGGTGGCGGTGAAGCCCTTGGGATCGGTGATGACCTCTACATAGATATTGTTGGAAATATGCTGCCCGACCGCAAGCGAGGTGCCGCGCCCGGTTGCCTCATCGCCACCGACGATGCCGATGCGGTCGACGCCGGAGGCATTTTGCAGCTTGCCCATCGGGTTCAATCCGCCTCCACCGCCGCGCAGCCCGTTGAGCGCGGCGGCCAGCTGCACCGCCTGCATCGCCGACAGGTTGGCGACATTGTCGCCGAACAGGATGCGGGCGAGAATTTCGTCCTGCGGCAAGATAGGCGTGGAGACGAAGGCGATGTCGGGCCGCTGCGCCGTTCCGCCCACGGCAATGCCCGCCGTAACCGTGTCGATCCGCGTTTCGGCGCGGATCGCGAGTGAGGGATTCATCATCGGCCCGTTGAAGGTGATGACACCTTGTTCCAGGTCGAACTGATGGCCTGAAAAGCTGTAGCGGCCGCGGATCACCTGGATTTTGCCGATGATGCGCGGGGCGGCAGTAGTGCCCGTGATACGCATGTTGGTTTTCCATTCGGAATCCAGGCCCATGCCGGTCACGTAGATTTCGTTATCCGCCCGCAGGCGAATGTCGAGTTTCCAATCGGCAGGCCGGGCAGCGGCGTTGCGCGCGGCCAGGCGGCGGTCGAGCAGGTCCGTGCCTTCGCCCTTGCGCCGCACGCCCTGGAGCTGGCGGATTTCCGCGCCGCCCTGCCATGCGACGCGATAGCGAGTTTCGGGCAGCCAGAGGTCCCCCTTGATCAGGCCGCCATCGGCGAGACTGTTGGTGACGTTGATCGTGCCGCTCACCACGCTGGTAATGGCTTCGCTGCGCGCTATGCGCGCCCGGTCGAGCTTTACCGCGACCGCCATGGGATATCCCTTTTCCGCGGCCAGCCCGACCGTTCCTTTGGCCTGCACCGTGCCATCGCCGGCCCGGCCGGAAAAGTCGCGTATCTCCAGCCGGTCGTTGGTGAAGCGCCCATCCAGCCGCATCTGGGTGAGGCGGGTGCCGAACGTTTCATTTTCGTAGGTGAGCGCGTTGGCCCGGACGATGCCGTTGAGGCTGGGAGCGGTCAGGCGGCCGCGGAAATCGGCTGCGACGGCGATCGGGCCGGTCAGCTGCTGGTCGGCGAGCCCGGCGAAAGAGAAGAGGACGTCGGAGGGCCCCGCATAGCGTATGCCTCCGCCCAGCGGCGCGGATTGAAGCCGCTGCACCCAGCCCGATCCCGGTCCAGGCGGCGCGAGCGTGGCGACGAAGCGGCCGGTTGTCGAACCGCCGCGCCGGATGAGCCCGCGCAGGTCGCCGCCCGCCTTCGACAGCTTGCCTTCGATCGCCATGGACACCGGATCGGACACGGCGGTCAGGCTTGATCGGCGGAAGTCGTTGATCGCAAGGCGCGTCGTTGCCGTGGGGAAGGCGCTGCCGCTTTGCGCGAAGTCGAGCGATCCGGTGGCCTTGCCGCTGATGCCGATACCTGGGCTCATCATGTTGACGATGGCGAGGTCGAAATCCTTGAAGCGGGCCTGCATCGCCGTCTGATCGCCAAACCGCCCGGCCAGATCGACCCGGCCTTGCGGCAGCACCAGTGTCGCGGGTTCGAGGCGATAGCCGGCCCGTTCGATGCGGAGGATGGCGGGTCGTGCGAAGCGGAAGGGGATGTTGCCGGCCTTGCCCTCCAGCGCGACGGCGTAGAGGCTGGGGCGCAGCGCGGCGTTCATGGCGATGGAGAAGGGCGCGCCAGTCGACCCGTCGGCCACCAACTGCGCCCGTCCGCGTCCGCCCTGATAATCGATGCGTCCGCGCGCCTTGCGAACAACATAGTCGCCATAGGCGGCATTCGCCATCTGTACGTCGGCGGTGATGCGCGGCTGGTCGGTCAGGACCATATTGGCAGCGAGAACCGCGCGGCCGATGACGACATCGGCCTCGCCTGGAAGCCGCGCATTCGCGGCGGTGGCGTTGACGGTGACCCCTTGGGCCTTACCGACGGCGGCAAGGCGGACCGTGCCGTTTATGCCCGACCCGTTCATCGCGAGCTGGCCCGCGAAGGGGCCGGCGGCGCTCTGCCGCAGCTGGCCGTTCATGTCGACGCCGGCGAAGCGCGCCCGGGTGATGTCGATCGTCAGCGGCCCCTTGGCCGTGCGGATGAGCGCATTGGCGAAGAAGGGGCCATAAGGCGACCCGCCGGTCGCCTCCAGCCGATACCCCGCCGCCTCGCCATTCAGCTTCGCGACGACATCGGTCAGTTGCACTCCGACATTGGGCCGCGCCGCGCGCAGCACCGCCCTAGGGCGCTCCATCGTGCCGCGCACCGCGAGCGCCAGCGGCCCATATTGGCGGGAACTCGCACGCGCGTCGAAGGCGATGGCGCCGTTGGTATCATAACTGCCAGACCCCGAATGGACCTGTAAATTGGGGGCGGCACCCTTGAGGCCGGCGAGCGTGAATTTGCCTCGCGGCGTCATGCCGATCTGCCCGGACATCACGGCGTTGCCGCCCAGGAAATCGCGGACCGAGGCATTGTCCCAGCGCGCGGTGCGGACGCTGAACCTGCCCGACAGGCCCCAGCCTCCCTTCGGACCGGGCACCAGTTCCACATCGGTCGTCAGGTTGACGATCCCGACTCCGTCGATCCGGTAGTCGTTGACGCGGCCTTTGAGCGCGCCGCGATAGAGGGCGTTGTCGAGATCGGCGAGAATGATGGCGGTGGCGTCGACCCGATCGCTGTCGATTTTGAGATTGTCGCTGATGAGCTTGCCTGCAGCATAAGCGAAATCGCCCTTCACCTGCAGATTCTGCAACAGCCCGCCGGCGGCGGCATTCAGGCCGGTGACGCGCCGCGCGGTGGCACTGACCGGGATGCGTATGCGGTCTGCGTCGATCACGGCGCGCCCACGCGCTTTCAGGCCCTCGATTCCCGTTCGATCGAACGCGAGCATGGCGGCGCTGATGTCATAGTCGATAAAGGGCGTCGCCATCGGTCCGTCGAGGATCACGGATGCGCGGACATCCTTGCCGCGCACCTTTTCCATGATCGAGCCGGGTTTCAGCAAAGCGGCCTCGATCCGGAGGCCGCTGAAGGCGCTCTTGCCCAAGTCGATCAGCCCTTGCGCGGTGGCGGAGAGGGCGGGCGAGCGGAGCGACCCTTTGAGGTTCACGCGCCGTTCGTTGAGCCCGGCGAAAAGGTCGACGTCCAGCGCGGGATTCGTCAGCCGGTCGACTGTCCCGGCAAAAACGAGCCCCGGCCGGATGGGCCCCTTCGCGGTGAAATTGCCATCCCGCGCGGCGAGGGCGATATTGGCGATTTCTCCCTTGGGAGAGGCAGCGACGATCCGGCCGTTCCAGGCCTGCCAGGTACCGCGGCCGTCCAGCGTGGCGGTCATGCCGTCGGAAAGGCCGCTCATCTTCGCGATGACGCCGCCTTTGGGCGCAGTCAGCGTGCCTTTCATGGCGAGGCGGTTCTGGTCGGGCACGGCGTCGAGCCGGGCCTGCAATCGGTCGCCACTATCGACCACCGCCGTGGCGGACAGTTGCGCGCGGCCGTCGGCGATGTGAGTGACGCCGTCGATGGCGATCTCGCGCTTCTGGCCGATGACGGGACGGGCAAGCACGAACTTCGCGATCTTCATCCGGTCGACATCGATGTCGAGGTCGGGGAGGATCGGCGCGTTGGGATCGGCGTTGGTCACGTTGAACTGCGGGCTGCGGGCCAGCACCACCAGCGGGCTTTCCAGCAGCCGCACGCTGATGTGATTGTTGATGTAGCGAAAGGGACTCCACACCACATGGACGCGGGGGGACACGGCGAACGGTCCTTTTGGATCGCGCAGCACGAGGTCGTGGATCACCATGTCGCTATAGACCGACCCTTCGATCCGGCCGACCTCGATCGCCATGCCCGATTCCAGCTTCAGCGCGGCAATCTGGCGGATCAGGAATTTCTTGCCCGGCTGGGTATCAAGGGACAGCAGCAGCCCCGCCGCCAGCACGACCAGCGCCAAGACAAGGCCGACCGCGCCAAGCGCGATCTTCTGCCACAGCGGCCGCCCTGTGCGGATCACCAGTGTCTCCGTCGCAGCGGGAGGAGGCGCGTCCTGCGCCATCAGAAGGCCTGCCCGATGCCGATATAGAGC
>DATEDR010000075.1:0-6045 GCA_035281605.1 Sphingobium sp. | reverse complement strand
GTGCTCAGCCCGAATGGTCTGACGTTACGCGCCGCTAGCCGGTTTAGGCGCCTGGCTTCGAATAATCGTCATACTCGTTGGTGATCTTGTCGACATATTCGGCGACCTGATCGTCGGCGTCCGACTGGGCGTCCTTTTCGGACATGCCGGTGGATTTGTCGTCGGCAATGATCGCCGTGCGGAAGGCGGTTTCCTTGTCGCCGCATTTAGCCTTCAGCGAGGACTGGAAGTCACCCAGCGACATCTTGGCGTCCAGAGCCGGCTTGATCTGGCTCGACAGGCACAGGGAGTAGGCTTTCCGCCCTGCGCCGACAGCGTCACCGGCCTGAGGCGCGGCGGCAAGCATCATCATGAGGGATGCGGCAACAAACATTCGAACCTCTCCAAATCGCGATTCTTACACGGTTCAACTTACAGGAGATTTGTTCATGGCGGTAGAGAAAGGAAGCGCGTTCCTGCTGAAAGTCGGGAATGGCGGCTCGCCGGTCGCCTATGCGACGGTTGCGGGCATGCGGACCACGCAGCTGTCGGTCAATGGCGAGGCGGTGAACGTCACGTCGAAGGATTCGGGCGGCTGGCGTGAGCTGCTGTCGGGTGCGGGGGTGCGGTCGGTCAGCGTGTCGGCGGCGGGGATCTTTACCGGATCGGCGGCAGAGGTACGCATCCGCAACCATGCGCTGGCCGGCACGATCGAGCAGTTCGAACTGAGCTTTGAAAGCGGTGAGCGGATGCGCGGGCGCTTCCTGGTGACGCGGCTGGACTATGCCGGCGATTATAATGGCGAGCGCAACTATGCGCTGAGCCTGGAAAGCTCTGGCGCGGTGGTGTCGGAATGAGCGGTGCGAACAGCGTGAGGGGCGAGGCGGCCCTGGAGGTCGGCGGCGAGATGCTGCGCCTGCGACCGAGCTTCGCCGCGCTGGTGGCTGCGGAGGAGGAGCTGGGGCCGCTGTTCGACCTGGTCGATCGGGCGGCGGAGGGGAAGCTGTCGCTGTCCGACATGGCGGCGCTGTTCTGGCACTGCCTGGTCGACCCGCCCAGCGGATTGACGCGCGAAGGATTGGGCGAGGCGATCGTCGAGGCGGGGCTGGCCCGCCTGTCGCCAGTGCTGCGCGGCATACTCAAGCAGATACTGGGGGGACGATGAGCTTCTTCAAGGCGGCGGCGCGGCTGGCGGGCGTCGCGGGATGGCTGCTGGGCTGGCGGCCGGACGAGTTCTGGCGCTCGACCCCGGCGGAGCTGGAGGCGGTGCTGCGCGCGGCGAGGGGGGAAGAGGAGCCGGAGGCGGGCGTGGACAGGGGGGAGTTGGAGCGGCTGCGGGGGATGATGCCGGATAGGTGACCCATCTCTCGATCCGTTCGGGCTGAGCCTGTCGAAGCCGACTTCTTCTGTCTGAAGAGAAGGGGCCCTTCGACAGGCTCAGGGCGAACGGAGGCATTGAGCCTCAGCGAGGCCTTGGCCGACGCCGCCCTCCGGGTCGCGGGGATGACGAAATTCGAAAGCTGCGGGAGGTGGGATGGACGAGGAAATCGAGACTCTGGTCGTGCGGGTGCGGGCGGATGCGCAGGCTTTTGCGCGCGATGTCGAGGCGATGCGGGGCGATCTGGAAGGGCCGCTGGCGAGTGGCGCGGAGCGGGCCGGGCGGCGGATCGAGCAGGGGTTGTTGCGCGCGATCAGGACCGGACGGTTCGGCTTTGAGGAATTGAAGCGGGTGGCCTCGGCCGCGCTGGAGGAGATCGCGGCGAGCGCGGTGCGATCGGCGGCGGGCAGCATCGGCGGGACGGGCGGGGCGCTGCTGAGCCTTGCGTCCGTGGCGCTGGGCCTGCCGGGACGGGCGACCGGAGGGCCGGTGGCGCCGGGGCGCGCCTATGTCGTTGGCGAGCGGGGCCCGGAGCTGTTCGTGCCGACGGCGAGCGGGCAGGTCGTGCCGAACGGCGGAGGCGGCGGGCGTGAGGTGCGGGTGAGCATCGCCGTGGCGGGACGGGGCGAGGGGCAGGAGAGCGCCCGGCTGCTGGCGCGCAGCGCGCGGCAGGTGGCGCGGGCGGTGAAGGGGGCGCTGAACGGATGAGCGGACTGGATTACTGGCTGGCGGATGCGCGGCGGGGGCAGGAGACGCGCTTCATGAAGCGGTTCGCGCCGACGTACTGGACCGTCAACTTTCCCCGCCCGATGATGGCTGGCGTCGTCACTACCGGGCCTGACGCACTGCGGGTGGATGCGGTCTTTTACGGATCGGGGGATCTGGCAGGGCTGATCTGGGAGGCGGAGGACAAGTGGAGCCATCCCCTGCTGGCTTACGAGACGGCGCGGGATTTCCGGGACTGCGTGCTGCGGTTCCGCTGGCGCAGCGGCGGGTTGAAGCAACTGGACGAGGTGCATGGGCCGACGCTGACGATCGAGGGTCGCGACGAGGACGGCGTTCCGCGCAACTGGTATGTGCGGTTGTGGAACTATGCCAGCGGCGATCCGGAAGACGCGCAAATCACGTTGGATTTCGGCGCGCTGGATGGCGGCTTCATGCTGCCGGGCGAGGCCGATCCGGTGTGGGCGGGGGATGTGGACCGGCTGTTCATTTCGCTTGGCGCGCCCGGCTATGATGCGGGGGCCACGGCCTTTCCCGCGGGCGCGGAGGGCTGGGTGGAGCTGTCCGACATGGCCTGCGACGGGGCTGGATCGGTGCTGCGCGTCGGGGACGTGATGGTGCCCGAACATGGGCTGTCCATGGCGACGGGCTATGACGATTGTTTCAACCAGACGCCCGAGCGGATCGTCGCGTCCATCCATGCGCTGGGCTATCGCGGCGACATCAACCATTATGTCGGGATGAGCCATTATTTCCGGCTCGAGCCGCTGGGCGGTGGTTTCTACATCAGCCTGGCGGGCGGAGTGCTGAACGCGCCCTGCGCCGCCTGGCATGCGGACTTTGCGGCGCGGGCCAAGGCGCTGGGCCTGGGGGTGATCTGGTCGCTGTCCTATGAACTGTTCGACGCGCATTGTTGGAACGACTGGAAGCAGCGGGCGGAGAATGGCGATCCTGCGCTGACCGGATGGTCGCCGCCTTCGACCCTGCTTTCGCCAGCGCATGGCGGAGCGATGAGCTATTTACGGGTCGTGGCGGGAGCCTTTGTTTCCATCGGCTTGGCGGCAGGGATTCCGATCAGGTTTCAGGTCGGCGAGCCGTGGTGGTGGGTGATGACGGACGGGCGCATCTGCCTGTATGATGACGCAGCGCGGGCGGCTTTCGGCGGGAGCCCGGTGTCCATCGCCGATGTGCGCGGGACGCTGGGCGGGGCGCAGAAGGCGTTGCTGGATCAGGCAGGGGCGGTGCTGGCGGCGTCGACGGCGGCGCTGTGTGCCTGGGTCAAGGGCATCGCGCCGGACGCGGTGACGCATCTGCTGGCCTATCTGCCCACCGTGCTTGATCCGCTGGCGCCCGAAGCCAAGCGGGCGAACATGCCGGTGGGATGGGCTTCGCCGGCCTTCGATGTGCTGCAGCTGGAGGATTATGACTGGGTGACCGAGGGTCGGCCGACCTTGACCGCCAAAGGGATCGAGCTGGCGACGGCGCGGCTGGGCTATCCGGTCGAGGAGCAGCAGTATTTTTCGGGCTTCGTGCTGATGCCCGAGCAGGCGGGGCAGTGGCGCCGGATCGCGGATGCCGCGGACGCTGCGGTGGCGCGCGGGACGGCGGCGACCTTCATCTGGGCGCTGCCGCAGGTGGCGCGGGACGGGTTCACCTGCTTCAGACTTCAGGGGGAGGAAGAGATGCAAGCCTTTGACGATGTGGCCTTTCCGCTGAGCATCGGGCGGGAGGCTAGTCTGGCGCCGGCCTTTTCGACGCAGATCGTGGAGAGTCCTTCGGGACATGAGCGGCGAAGCAGTGACTGGGCGGATGCGCGGCTGTCGTTCGATGCGGGGCCGGGGGTGCGGTCGGAAGGCGACATCGCGGGGCTGATCGCCTTTTTCCGGGCGCGGCGGGGGGCGGCACGGGGGTTCCGCTTTACCGATCCCTATGATGATCGGAGTTGCGCGGTGGGCGAGGCGCCGGGCGCGCTGGACCAGCGGCTGGGGACTGGCGACGACGTGCGGGCGGAATTTGCGTTGCAGCGCTTCTATGGCGAGGGAGAGGAGGCGCAGGCGCGGCGGATCACGCGGCCCGTGGCGGGATCCATCCGGATCGCGAAGGACGGCGTGGAGATGACCGGCGGCTGGAGCCATGAGGGGATGGGCATCATCGCCTTCGACGTCGCGCCCGAGGAGGGCGCGCTGCTGACGGCGGGCTTTCGCTTCGACGTGCCGGTGCGTTTCGCGGAGGATCGGCTGGACATCAACCGCGCGACATTCGCCGCGGGCGAGGCGCCGTCGGTGCCGCTGGTGGAGATCAGGGAATGAGCGGGCTGGAGGCGTTGGAAAAGCCGCTCGCCACGCTAGCCTTCTGCTGGCGGCTGGAGCGGCGGGATGGGGTGACGATCGGGCTGACCAGTCATGACCGCGACCTGGAGGTGGGCCATGTCCGCTATCGGGCCGCCCCGGGCATGACGCCGTCGGCCGTCCGCATCAGCATCGCGGCTGACGGGGGCGACACCGATCTGGAAGGCGCGCTGGTGGCCGACGCGATCAGCGAGGCGGACCTGGCTGCGGGGCGCTGGGATGGCGCGGCACTGGAATTGCGGCTGACCGAATGGGAGGCGGCGGGGGAGATGTGGCTGCTGCTGGCGCGGGGCGAGATTGGCAGCGTGGCGCGGCGGGGCGGCGGCTTTACCGCGGAGCTGGTGGGCGCGATGGCGGCGCTGAAGGCGGCGGTCGCGCCGTCCACCTCGCCCGATTGCAGGGCGGCGCTGGGCGATCGGCAGTGCCGGGTCGACCTGGCGGGACGGAGGCGGATCGTCGCTGTCGGGAGCGTCGATGACGCGGTGGCAAGCGTGGCGGGGCTGGAGGCCGGGGCCTATGGCTTTGGCACGCTGCGCTGGCTGACGGGCGCGAATGGCGGGATCGTGCAGGCGGTAGTCGACAATGGAAGCGACGCCGTGACGCTGGCGGACGCGCCGCGTTTCGCGGTGGAGGCAGGAACATTGGCGCTGCTGACCGAAGGCTGCGACCGGCAGTTGCAGACCTGCAGGACGCGCTTTGCCAATGTCGCGAATTTCAGGGGTGAGCCCTATCTGCCGGGCACGGACCTGCTGACGCGCTATCCCGGCGCATGAAGGGCGAGACAGTGGCGGACCGGATCGTTGCGGCGGCGCGTGATCTGGTGGGCGTGCCGTTCCGCTTGCACGGGCGAAGCGCGGAGCAGGGCGTGGATTGCGTCGGGCTGGCGGCGATGGCGTTGGGGCGGGCGGGCCATTGCGGGCAGGCTCCGCGCGGCTATGGGCTGCGGTCGGGCGATGAAGCGCGGGCGCGAGGCTGGCTGGGCGAGGCGGGATTGCGGCCCGTGGAGGCACCCAGGCCGGGAGACCTGGCGCTGGTGCGGCCCGGGCCGCTGCAACTGCATCTGATGATCGTAGCGCAGGGCGGGCATGTCCATGCGCATGCGGGCTTGGGCCGCGTGGTGGAGATGCCGGGCCCGTCGCCCTGGCCGGTGATCGGTCATTGGCGGACAGAAGAGGAGGAGACATGGCAACACTCGTGCTGACGGCGCTGGGCACGGCGATCGGCGGGCCGATCGGCGCGGCCATCGGCGGGATGATTGGCAACGCCTTCGATCAGGCGGTGCTGTTCAAGCCCAAGGGCAGGGAGGGGCGGCGGCTGGGCGAATTGCAGGTGCAGACGTCCACCTATGGGGCGCAGCTGCCCAAAATCTTTGGAACCATGCGCGTCGCGGGGTCGGTGATCTGGGCGACCGACCTGAAGGAAAAGCGCCACAAGAGCGGCGGCGGCAAGGGGCGGCCGAGCACGACCAATTATTCGTACACCGCTTCGTTCGCGGTGGCGCTTTCGGCGCGAGCGATCCTGGGGGTCGGGCGGATCTGGGCCGACGGCAAGCTGCTGCGCGGGGCGGCCGGGGACTTCAAGTCGCGCACCGGGTTCCGGCTGCACCTCGGGAGCGAG
>DATEDR010000074.1:0-2647 GCA_035281605.1 Sphingobium sp. | reverse complement strand
CATGGACCATGTCGTGCTGCAGCCGCATCAGGGCAGCGCGACGGAAAGAACGCGCAAAGCCATGGCCGACCTGGTGCTTGCCAATCTGGACGCCTGGGCGGCGGGCGATCCACTGGTGACGCCGGTCGTGTAGCGGCGCTTTGCCTTTGGCGCCGATGGCGCTAAAGCGCCAGCCATGACGAAACCTGCACCCAAACCATGGATCCTGGGCATTTCCCCCTATGTGCCCGGCAAGGCGGCGGCCGATGACGGGCGTCCGCTGATAAAGCTGTCCGCCAACGAAAATCCGCTGGGCACCGGGGAAGCCGCGCGCGCGGCGCTGGTCGCGGCGACTGCCGATCTTGCCACCTATCCCGATCCCGGCGCGGTGAAGCTGCGCCACGCGATCGCCGCGGTCCACGGGCTCGATCCGGCGCGGGTGATATACGGCACCGGGTCCGATGAACTGCTGCACATCGCCGCCAGCGGCTACGCGGGGCCGGGCGATGAAGTTCTGTATGTGCGCTATGGCTTCTCCGTCTACGACATCGCCGCCCGGCGGGTGGGCGCGACGCCCGTGATTGCGCCGGACAGGGATTATGCGACCGACGTCGACGCGCTGCTGGCGGCGGTGACGGAAAAGACGAAGGTCCTGTTCCTCGCCAATCCCAACAATCCGACCGGCACCATGACGCCGCGGGAGGAGATCGCGCGCCTCCATGCCGCGCTGCGCCCGGACATATTGCTCGTGCTGGATCAGGCCTATGCCGAATATCTGGACGCCGACGAGGATGATGACGGCCTGGAACTGGCCAAGGCTGCGCCCAACGTCCTGGTGACCCGGACCTTTTCGAAGATCTACGGTCTGGCGGCGGAGCGGGTCGGATGGGCCTATGGCAGTGCCGAGGTGATCGACGTGCTGCACCGCATTCGCGCGCCGTTCAGCGTCACGGCGGCCGGCCAGGCCGGGGCGATCGCCGCGGTAGAGGATCAGGCATGGGTCGAGACGAGCCGCGCGCATAATCGCCAGTGGCGCGAATGGCTGGCGGCGGAGATTGCCGGACTGTCCAACCACGGATTGCGCGCCGTCCCCAGCAAGGCCAATTTCCTGCTGATCCTGTTCGAGGGCAAGCTGACGGCAGAAGCCGCGATGAAGGGGCTCTGGGACGAAGGGTTCGCGACTCGCTGGCTGCCAGGACAGGGCCTGCCCCACGGCCTGCGCATCACCATCGGCACCGAACAGCAGATGCGCGCGATCGCGGCCAAGCTGCGCGCCATGGCGGAGGCAGCATAGCGATGCTACCCTTCGCACGCGTAACCGTCATCGGATTGGGCCTGATCGGCTCCTCGCTGGCACGGGCCATCCGCGAATATATGCCGACGGTTCGCGTGACCGGCTATGACGCGGACCCGCGGGTTCGGGAGACAGCGCGTGCCATCGACCTGGCCGACGACGTCACCGACACCGCCGCCGCTTCGGTGATCGATGCCGATCTGGTCGTCCTGTGCGTGCCCGTGCGGGCCATGGGGGCGGCGGCAGCCGAGATCGTGGAGGATCTGCCGGCCGAAGCGATCGTCAGCGACGTGGGATCCTGCAAGGCCGATGTGCTCGCACAACTGAACGCGGCACTGCCCGGCCGCACGATCATCCCGGCGCATCCGGTCGCAGGCACCGAAAATAGCGGACCGGAGGCGGGCTTTGCCAGCCTGTTCCGCGGGCGTTGGTGCATCGTCACGCCGCCCGCGGAAGCCGATGCCGCCGCCGTTGAGCGTGTGGCCGAACTGTGGCGCAGGGTGGGCGCCGAAGTCGAGACGATGGACCCGCAGCATCACGACCTGGTGCTGGCGGTGACGAGCCATCTTCCTCACCTGATCGCCTATACCATCGTCGGCACGGCCAGCGATCTGGAGGACGTAACCCAGTCGGAAGTGATCAAATATTCTGCCGGCGGCTTTCGCGACTTCACCCGCATAGCCGCGTCCGACCCGACGATGTGGCGCGACGTGTTCCTGGCGAACAAGGACGCGGTGCTGGAAATGCTGCAACGATTTTCCGAGGATCTGTCGGCGCTGCAGCGAGCCATCCGCTGGAACGACGGCGACGCGCTGTTCAACCTGTTCACCCGCACCCGCGCGGTCCGCCGGTCGATCATCGAGCAGGGCCAGGACGATCCGAAGCCCGATTTCGGACGGTCGCACTGACGCTTGGCGGTCAGTCGTTCAGCGCGTTGATGGCGGCATGGACCCGCGCTTCAGCCTCGCGGCGGTCGAGGCCGGTGGGCACGATTTCGCCCACTTTGTAGGTGATGGTGCCCGCGCGCTTCATGAATTTGCCTCGCGGCGACAGGCGACCGCTGTCGACCGCGATCGGCACCACCGGAAGCTTGAGCAGCGAATAGAGCCCGGCAAAGCCCGACCGGAGCGGCGGCGCTTCGCCATGGGGGACGCGCGTGCCCTCCGGGAACAGGCAGACCGGCCGCCCGGCATCGGTTGCCGCGCGCGCTGCGGCGCGAATGACGCGCATGGCGCTGGCACCAGCACTGCGTTCGACCGGGATCAGGCCGTAACGCTCCGCGATCCGGCCCCAGAGCGGAATGTCGAACAACTCCCGCTTGGCGGCGATCGCCGGCTTGTCGAACAGGCAGAGCATGTCGATCGTCTCGAACAT
>DATEDR010000073.1:0-7401 GCA_035281605.1 Sphingobium sp. | reverse complement strand
CCGGCGATGACGACCTTGAGCCCGCGGCCCACGGCGCCGGTCGCATAGTCGTAGAGGCGCTGGGGCGTGCGGTGGGCGGAAACGACCTTGCATTCATGCGGAACGCCCAGCGCCGTCAGCGTTTCGGCGGCATGGCGCATCGTTTCCCAGTCAGAGCGGGATCCCATGATGATGCCGACTGCAGGCGCCTTGCTATCCGCGCTCATTCCTACGCTTCCCCTGATCGCGCGGCCAAAAACCGCCCGGAAAGCAAAGCCCCTTAGCGGGAGGACCGGCAAGGGGCAATGCGGGATGTAACCGTCAGTGAATTTCCGTTCGGGCGAACGGAGATCAGCTTACCGCTCCGACAGATAATAGCGGTCCGTGGCGGTCAGATCCTCGGCCAGGTCATAGACGATCGGCTGGCCGGTGGGAATTTCCAGTTCGGTGATCTCGTCATCGGGAATGTTGGAAAGGTGCTTCACCAGCGCGCGCAGCGAATTGCCGTGGGCGGAGATGAGGACGCGCTTGCCTTCGCGAAGCTGCGGCGCGATGCGGCTTTCCCAATAGGGTAGCACGCGGGCGATCGTGTCCTTGAGGGATTCGGTCGAGGGGATGGCGATGCCGTCATAACGGCGATCCTTGTGCAGGTCGAATTCGCTGCCCGCTTCCAACGGCGGCGGCGGCACATCGAAGCTGCGGCGCCAGATCTTCACCTGATCGTCGCCATGCTTGGCCGCGGTCTCCGCCTTGTTGAGGCCGGTAAGGCCACCATAATGCCGTTCGTTGAGGCGCCAGTCCTTTTCGACGGGTAGCCACAGGCGGCCCATTTCCTCCAGCGCGAGGTTCAGCGTCTTGATCGCGCGGGTTTGGAAGGAGGTGAAGCACTGGTCGAAATCCAGACCCTTTTCCGCCATCAGCCGGCCGGCGGCGCGCGCTTCTTCCGCCCCCTTTTCCGTCACATCCACGTCCCACCAGCCGGTGAAACGGTTTTCCAGGTTCCAGGTCGACTGGCCGTGGCGGATGAGAACGAGTGTGGGCATGGGGCGCATCTCCTGCACAAGAGCGGACTATTCACGCCCCCCATAGCGCGCGAAATCGTCGGCGCAAGCTTGCGCGCCCCACCCTTCCCCCCACATTGCAGTCGGTTCGCCGATGGGATAGCTCGGGGGACGTCAGGGACAAGGAGCCGCAACTTGGCATTTGTGAAGGCCGTTTGGCGCATATTGGTCGCGATCAAGGATGGGATGGTCCTGCTGTTCCTCCTGCTGTTCTTCGGCCTGCTCTATGCCGCCCTGTCCTGGTCGCCCAAGCCAGCGCGGGCGATGAGCAGCGGCGCGCTGCTGCTGAAGCTGGACGGGACGATCGTCGAGCAGCCGGCCGAGGTCGACCCCTTCACCCTGCTGTCGGGCTCGGGGCCGGACATGAAGGAATATCGCCTGTCGGACATCGTCGCGGCGCTGGAAGCTGCGAAGAGCGACGACAAGGTCAAGGCCGTGGTCCTCAATCTCGATGGCTTCCTCGGCGGCGGACAGGTCGCGCTGACGCGGGTCGGCAGGGCGCTGGACGCCGTCCGCGCGGCAAAAAAGCCGGTCTTCGCCTATGCCACCATCTACAGCGACGACAGTTATCAGCTTGCCGCCCATGCGAGCGAGACCTGGCTCGATCCGCTGGGCGGGGTCGCGATCCTGGGGCGCGGCGGATCAGGCCTTTATTACAAGGGGTTGATCGACAAGCTGGGGGTCAACACCCATGTCTATCGCGTCGGCACCTACAAGAGCTTCGTCGAACCTTTCATCCGCGCGGACCAGTCGCCCGAAGCGCGTCAGGCCAATCAGGCGCTGGCCGACGCCCTGTGGCAGGATTGGCAGGAGGACGTGGCCAAGGCCCGGCCCAAGGCGAAGCTGGCGGCCTATGCGGGCAATCCCGCCGGGGCAGCGCAGGCGGCGGGAGGAAATCTTGCCCGGGCGGCGCAGGGCGCGGGCCTGATCGACCGGCTGGGCGACGAGGCGGCGTTCGGCGAGCGGGTGGCGGAGGTAGCGGGCGAGCCGTCCGACGAGCGCGCGGGCGATTTCGCCGCGATCGACCTTGCCACCTATGTGAAGGCGCACAAGCCCGCCAATGAGGGGCAGATCGGCGTCATCACCATCGCCGGGGAAATCGTGGACGGCGAAGCTGGGCCCGGCAGCGCGGCGGGCGACACGATCTCTGCCCTGCTCTACAAGGCGCTGGCCGACAAGGACCTGAAGGCCCTGGTCGTGCGCGTCGATTCGCCCGGCGGATCGGTGATGGCGTCGGAAAAGATCCGCCAGGCCATCATGGAAGCGCGCAAACAAGGCCTGCCCGTCGTGGCGTCGATGGGCAATGTGGCGGCGAGCGGCGGCTATTGGGTATCGACGCCGGCCCAGATCGTCTTTGCCGAGCCCGACACGATCACCGGATCCATCGGGGTGTTCGGCATCCTGCCGAGCTTCGAGGGAACGCTGGCGAAGATGGGGATCACCACCGACGGCGTCCGCACGACGCCCTTATCGGGCCAGCCCGACCTGGCCGGTGGCACCACGCCCGAATTCGACCGGATCATGCAGATGGGGGTCGAGGATATTTACGGCCGCTTCGTCGGGTTAGTCGCAAAAGCGCGCGGCAAGTCATCCGAGCAGATAGATGCCATCGCGCAAGGTCGGGTTTGGGATGGCGGCACAGCGCGGCAGATCGGCCTGGTCGACCGGTTCGGCGGCCTGGAGGACGCGGTCGCGGCGGCGGCGCAACTGGCGAAGATCGATCCTGCCAAGGCCCGCATTTATCGGATCGAGAAGGAACCCGACAAGTTCGTCGAATTCCTCCAGTCGATGACCGAGCGCGAGGATGACGAAGCCGACGTGCCGCGCGACATGCTGAGCCGGCAGGCGCTGGTGCAGCGGCGCTGGGCGCTGCAGGCGATCGCCGATGCGCGTGCGCTGGTGAGCGGCGCGGGCGTGCGGGCGGACTGCCTGGAGTGCCGCGCCTATGGCGCGCCGCGTTCGACGGGCAAGGCGGAGGAGCGCGGGCTGCTGGCTATGCTGGCCGGATTGTGGCGGCTGTGAAGCGCGGCGATCGTCCCGACGCGGAACCCTAAAGCCTCAATCCTCCGCGCCCTTGTAGATGGGCAGGCCGAGCCTCCGCCGGATCGCCACGGCGCGCAGCAGGAAGCCCAGCAGCGCCGCGATCAAACCCGCCACCGGCACGTCCAGGCCCCACCAGCGCAGCCCGACGAACAGTCCGGAGGCAACCGCGGCGGCAGTGACATAGAGTTCCGGGCGCAACAGGATGGACGGCTCATGCGCGAGAAGGTCGCGCATGATGCCGCCGACGCAGCCGGTGACGACGCCCATCATGGCCGCGACGAAAGGGGGTATGCCGTAGCTCATCGCCTTCGCCGCGCCGAATACGGCAAAGGCGGCAAGGCCGACCGCGTCGAGCCAGTCGAGCGCATGATCGCTCCACAGGCGGCGCGGCGTGAACCAGACCAGCAGCGCCGCGATCATGCAGGCCAGGGCCGGAACGGGGTCGTGTACCCAGAAAACCGGCGCGCCGATCAGCAGATCGCGCACCGTGCCACCCCCTACTCCGGTCACCAGCGCGAAGAAGGCGAAGGTGACCAGAGTCTGCCGCAGCCGGGCCGCAGCCAACGCCCCGGACGCGGCGAAGACGAAGGTGCCGACGATCCCCAGCGTTTCAAGCACCGGGCCGATCTGCGGCGGCAGGGAGATGGTCGCGGGCAACACGGCCCGTCATGCTTCAGATCGAAGGGACGGCGCTGAACGGCGCCTCATTTGGCGAGTTCAGCCTCTATCGCAGAGAGTAGCGCCGGATCGTTGGGCGCCGTGTCGGGGGCGAAGCGGGCGGCCACGGTTCCGTCCCGCGCGATCAGGAATTTTTCGAAGTTCCACAGCACTTCGGGTTCCTGCGTCGGCGTCATGCCATAGCCCTTCAGCCGCTCACGGAACGCGTCGCCATTGCCAGCGGCCTGGGGCAGTTCGCTGGTCAGCGCGGCATAGAGCGGATGCTTGTCCGCGCCCGTGACGACGATTTTTTCGAACATCGGGAAATCAACGCCGAAATTGGTGGTGCAGAAGGATGCGATCTCGTCATTGCTGCCCGGTTCCTGCGCGCCAAAATCATTGGCAGGGAAACCGGCGACCACCAATCCCTGATCCTTATAGTCGCTATACAGCTTTTCCAGTCCCTCATATTGCGGGGTCAGCCCGCATTTGGAGGCGACGTTGACGGCCAGCACGACCTGGCCCGCATAATCGTTCAGGCTGGCGTCGGCGCCCTTGATGGTCTTGAGCGGAATTTGCTGGATCGCCGTCATGATGGTCTCCTTGAGTTTCGGTTCGGGGCAGACCTTGCCATCATATCGCGGCGCCGAAAAGCCTGCCTGCGATCCCCGTGACGGCCATGGCCAGCACGCCCCAGAAGACGACCCGGATCACCGATCGCATCCGCCGCCCGCCACCCAGCCGCGCGCCGGCATAGCCCAGCAATGCGAGGCACAGCAGCGACGTGACGGCGACGGCGCCAAGCGCGTGGGATCGGGGGCTGAACGCCACGGCCAGGACGGGCGCGATCGCGCCGGCAGCGAAGGTGGCGGCCGAGGTGAACGCCGCCTGCACCGGCCGCGCCGTGCTGATGTGGGAAATGCCCAGTTCGTCGCGGGCATGGGCGCCCAGCGCGTCGGCGGCCATCAACTCGCGCGCGACCTTCCCCGCAAGGTCCGGCGACAGGCCGCGATCGACATAAATGTCGCGCAACTCGCGCCACTCCTCGTCCGGCTGATGGAGCAGCGCCTTCCTCTCCTTGGCCAGATCCGCTCTTTCCGTATCCGATTGGGCGCTGACGGAGACATATTCGCCCGCCGCCATCGACATCGCGCCGGCAAGGAGAGCGGCTATGCCGGACAGCAGGATCGCCTGGCCCGACGCACCGGACGCCGCGATTCCCGCAAGCAGGCTGGCGGTCGAGACGATGCCGTCATTGGCGCCCAACACCGCCGCGCGCAGCCAGCCGACGCGATTGACATAATGAACGGCGTGATGGCCGTTCGCGGCGGGGTCAGCGTCGATGTCGGCCATGGCCCTCTCCGTGATCAGTTGCCCAGGCTTTCGGCCTTCTCGGCGAGTGCCAGCCAGCGTTCCTCCGCCTCGTCCTTTTGCCCGCGCGCCTGCTCGATGGCCTTGGTCAGCGCGTCGAACCGCTTGGGATCGCGGACATAGAGTGTGGGATCGGCCAGAGCCTCCTCATCGCGGGCGATGGCCGCCTCCAGTTCCTCGATCTTCTTCGGCAGCAGGTCGAGATCCCGCTGATCCTTGTAGCTGAGCTTGGTCGAGGCGCTTTTGGGCGGCGCGGTGGGCACGGCCTTCTTCTCGACCCTGGGAGCGTTGCGCGGCTGGCGCTTGGCGACCCAGTCGGCATAACCGCCGACGATGACGTCAATGTGCCCCGACCCGTCCAGGCCAAGCGTGACGGTGACGGTCCGGTCGAGGAAGTCGCGGTCGTGGCTGACGATCAGGACAGTGCCGTCATAATCGGCGATTACTTCCTGCAGCAGGTCGAGCGTTTCGAGGTCGAGGTCGTTGGTCGGCTCGTCCAGCACCAGAAGGTTCGATTCGCGGGCGAATTCGCGAGCGAAGAGCAGGCGCGAGCGCTCGCCGCCGGACAAGGTGCCGACGCGCGCTTCGGCCAGCGACGGGTCGAACAGAAACTCCTTCAGATAGCCGTGCACATGCTTGCGCACGCCCCGGACGTCGATCCAGTCGCCGCCTTCCGCCAGCACGTCCCGCACCCGTTTGTCGGGCTGCATCAGGCTGCGCTGCTGGTCGATGAAGATCATGTCGAGCGACTTGGCCTGCCTGACCTGACCGGAGTCGGGCGCGAGTTCGCCGGTCAGCAGCTTCAGGAGCGTCGTCTTGCCCGCGCCATTGCCGCCGACGATGCCGATGCGGTCGCCGCGCTGGACGCGCAGGGAGAAGTCCTTGATGATGGCGCGGTCGCCAAACTGCTTGGTCACATGTTCGGCGGTGATGACGCTCTTCGTCTTGCTGTCGTCGGCGGCGACGGCGATCTTCGCAATGCCTTGCGGGCCGACCATCGCCGCGCGCTGCGCCCGCATCTCCCACAGTTTCGCGAGCCGGCCCTGGTTGCGCTTGCGCCGGGCGGTGACGCCGCGCTCCAGCCAATGCGCCTCGATCTTCAGCTTGGCGTCGAGCTTTTCGGCGGCGCGGGTTTCCTCGGCATAGACGGCTTCCATCCAGTCCTCGAAGCCACCGAAGCCGACTTCGTTACGGCGGATCGATCCCCGGTCGAGCCAGAGGGTTTGGCGGGTCAGCCGGGTCAGGAAGGCGCGGTCGTGGCTGATGACGAGGAAGGCGCCCGAATAGCGCCCGAGCCAGCCTTCGAGCCAGTCGATCGCATCTATATCCAGATGGTTGGTCGGCTCGTCGAGCAACAGCAGGTCGGGCTCGCTCGCCAGCGCGCGGGCGATGGCGGCGCGGCGGCGCTCGCCTCCCGAGGCGGTCGAGGCTTCGCGATTGAGGTCGGTGCCAAGCTGGCTGGCGATCGCCTCCACCGCATGGGCGGGCGGCGCATACTCGCCCGCCAGAGCGAAGTCGCGCAGCGTGGCGAAGCCGGCGACGTCCGGATCCTGTTCAAGCAGGATGACGCGAGCGCCGGGGCGAACCGATCGCGTCCCCTCGTCCGGCTCGATCTGGCCGGCGATCAGCTTGAGCAGCGTCGTCTTGCCCGCGCCGTTGCGGCCGATCAGCGCCAGCCGATCCCGATCGCCCACGAAAATGTCCAGGTTGCGAAAAAGCCAGTGGGTGCCCTGCGAAAGGCCGAGATTTTCGAAGGAGAGGATGGGAGCCGCCATTTCTGTGCAGCTAGGCGCTAAGGCACGCGGGGGCAAGAGGGGGAACCGCAAGCTGTCTGGCGGCTTTCAACGCATGTCAGCGTCCGTTCATCGCACCCGTCACAATAGACGTTTATAGATTTTCAAGGAGATAGATTGATGAAGCCCGCCCTCGCCATCCTGACCCTCGCCGCCGCGGCCCTGCCTGTGGCAGCGATGGCCCAGACCAGCGTCACCATCGCGGAGAAGGCGCCTATCGTCACGCTGAACGTCACCGAGACGGTCGAGGCCGCGCCCGATCAGGCGACGGTCGGCACCGGCGTGCAGACGCGCGCGCCGACCGCAGCGCAGGCCATGCGCGACAATGCGGCGAAGATGGACAAGCTGATCGCGGCGCTGGCGAAGGCCGGCATCGCGAAGGCCGACATCCAGACCAGCGGCATCAACCTGAACGCCCAATATGACTATAGCAACCGGGACGGACAGCCCGCCGGCCCCCGCTTCATCGGCTATGAGGCGACGAACCAGGTCAATGT
>DATEDR010000072.1:0-2340 GCA_035281605.1 Sphingobium sp. | reverse complement strand
GTGGTGTCGATGCTGACGGCGCGCATGCCCATCGGCACCCGGATCGCCAGCTTGGCCTCTCCCCCCACGGCATCGCGCTGGATGAGCGCGCCTTCGGCAATGGCGCGGGTCGCGACCTTGCCGATCAGCTCGGCCGGCGTGGCGGCGCCGGGCTGGCGCAGGGGATCGGCGAGCGCGTTGCGGATCATGCTCGCGGTGATCGTCTCGCCGGTCCGGATCGGGCGGGCGGCGGCGGCCAGGATAAGGGCGGCCGGCGCAGGGTGCGCGGGCGTCGACGCCGATAAGGGTGGCGCAGGGCTGCGCCGCAATTCGCGCACGCCCAGCACGAGGAACAGAACAGCGAGCAGAAGTCCCGCCGCCATCACGATCCTGGCCTTTGCACCTAAATGCATGAAATTCCCCTTGGTCTTGCGCTCACGCAAAATCCGCTGATGGAGAAAATCCTAGAGATTCCGGGGGGATCAGGGGAATTCCAGATAGAACCGATTTGATCCTATCGCGCTTACCAAGGTTGACGGGCGTTAACCCTGATGGCCCTGCTTTGCTGGACGAACCCGGCGCGAGGCGGATCCCGCCTTTCCCCAAGGTTCAAAATGGTTGCGATTGCCGATGGAGAGATTGCGCGCAAAGAGGCTGAGATCGGGCTGTCTTTGCGTGGGCGCCGCTCAGTGCGCCAGCACCAGCGGTATGTGCACTTCGCGCAACATGGTGCGGGTGACGCCGCCAAAGACGAATTCGCGCAGGCGGCTGTGGCCGAAGGCGCCCATCGCCATCCAGTTGGGTTCCAGCACGCCTATCGCTGCCCGCAGCGTTGCTTCAACCGTCCGGCCGTCCTGCGGCCAGGTATGGCACTGCGCCTTGACGCCATGCCGGCAGAGATATTCGGGCGCGTCGGTAGCGGGGAAGGGATATTTGCCCGCTTCTTCGACGGTCACGACATGCACCTCTTCTGCCAAACGGAGCAGGGGCGTGGTCAGCCGAAGCGCGGCCGAGGATTCCTGCGACCCGTCCCAGGCGATCATAGCACGTCCCGTGATCTTCAGGCCACGGGCGGTCGGCGGCACGGCGATCACCGGCGTGCGCCCGCCCAGGGCAAGATCGGCGGCCAGGTGCAAGGGATCGCTCATTTCGCGCCGAGGGCCGGGGGGCAGGCTGACGACGATGTAGTCGCTGAGCGAAGATGCCGACAGCAGGCCGTGGACGATGTCGCCGTCGACCTGCCGCCAGTCCCAGCTGACGCTCTCGCGGCGCAGCCTGTCTTCCATGCGCGCGCGCATCCGCGCGTCGATTTCGTGCAGTTCCGCCATCATCGCCGGTGCCATGGAGGATCCGCCATAGACGTCCGAGGCGAGCAGGCCCGGTAGCGCCGTTACCTGTACGCAATGGATGTGGCCGTCGGTGGCGCGGGCGATGTCGCAGGCTGCCTGGAGCCGACTTTCCGAGCCGCTGTCATCGTGGATGTGGAGCAGAATGGACGTCATCGCTCTCTCCTTCGGAGACCGGCTGAGTATATCCTTTTTTGCCGTTCGCGGTTAATCTATTTTATAATATATGTCGAAGGATGCAGGTTTCATCGCGGACCCGGGGGGGGGGCGCGGTATTGTGTGGAGGGGGCATCATGACACGCATCCTACATCTGACGGACAGGCTGACGCGCGACCGGACGGGAGCGACGGCGGCCGAATATGCGATCATTGTGGCGATCGTGGGGGGATCGCTCGCCATGGCCTCCTGGCTGCTGGGCAAGTCGGTCGCCAACACGATGAGCCACGACGTCGCGCTGTTCGCGGCTTCGAACACCGATTCCTCCAGTTCATCGAGTAGCGGGTCCAGCGGTGGCGGTGGCAGTTCTAGCGGCAGCAGCTCGGGCTCAACGGGCGGCACTGGCGGCGGGACGACAGGCGGAACAACCACGGGCGGGACGACAGGCGGAGGCACGACCAGCACCGGCGGCGGCAATAGCAATGGCGGCGGGAACAGCAACGGGGGTGGGAACAGCAACGGCGGCAAGAAATGAAGGCGCCCCTGAGCATTTTCCGCATCGGACAACTGGCAGGAATGCGCCATTTTGCCATTCGCGGTTAACGGCTTTTACATTATGCTCCCGATGCGGCACTATGTGCCGTGCGTATCGGGGGAGACGAACGATGGCGGGCCATAGTCGCTTTTTGAGCCTGTGGCGCGATCGAACCGGGGTCGCCGCAGCGGAATATGCGCTGCTGCTGGCCATCATCGGCGGATCGGTTGCGATGGCGGCGTGGATGCTGGGTCAAGCCATCGACGGGTCTGTCAGCAACAGCGCCACGCTGATCGCGTCCTATACGGGCGCTGGCTCCACCA
>DATEDR010000071.1:0-7501 GCA_035281605.1 Sphingobium sp. | reverse complement strand
CGCGCTGGCTCCGTGCCAAGCGCCCGACCGAGATCCACATATGATCCGAGCGTCCACTGCGTTTCCGCTCGCCCTGAGCTTGTCGAAGGGCATGGCTGAGCCGCAGGCGAAGCCACTTCGCTTCGTTCAGTGCTGGGCTTCGACTTCGCTCAGTCCGAACGGGTTAGGGTAATATCATGAAACTTCTGAAGCTCGTCCCCGACAATACCAATATCGGCTTTGTCAAGCTGCGCCACTGGGCCTTTGCCCTGACCGCGCTGCTGACCGTGCTGGCGGTGGGCGCGACCGCCTATCGCGGCCTCAACCTGGGCGTCGATTTCGTCGGCGGCCTGATGATCGAGGCGCGCTTCCCCCAGGCGGTGGAAACCGACCGCGTGCGCAGCACGATCGCCAGCCTGGACGTGGGCGAAAGCTCGCTCCAGCAGTTCGGCGATCCCAATACCGTGCAGATCCGCCTGCCCCTGCCCGAAGAGGGCGGGGCCGGCGCCGCCAACGCGATCGTCGAGAAGACGCGCAACGCCATGACGGCGCAGTTTCCGGGCGTCACCTTCTCCCGCTACGACACGGTGTCGGGCAAGGTGTCGGGCGAGCTGATCCAGAATGGCGTGCTGGCGGTGATGCTGGCGGTGATCGGCATCGCGGTCTTTTCCTGGTTCCGCTATGAATGGCAGTTCGGCGTGTCGACCTTCGTCGCGATCATGCACGACGTGCTGATGACGCTGGGCTTCTTCGCCATCACCCAGCTGGAATTCGACCTCAATATCGTCGCCGCGGTGCTGACGATCGTGGGCTATTCGATCAACGACAAGATGGTCATCGACGACCGCATCCGCGAAAATATGCGGAAATATCGCAAGATGGACATGAAGGCGCTGATCGACCTGTCGGTCAATGAAACGCTGCCGCGCACCGTCATGACGTCGGTGACGATCATGCTGGCATTGGGCGCGCTGCTGCTGTTCGGCGGCCATGTGCTGCGCGGCTTCACCGCCGCCATGATGCTGGGCATCATCGTCGGCACCTATTCCTCGGTCTATGTCTCGTCGTCGCTGCTGATCACCCTGGGCCTGAGCCCGCAGTCGGCCGAGAAGAAGGCGAGCAAGGCGAACATCGCCGCGCAGGCCGAGCGCATGGGCCCGCGCGATGACGGGGCGCGGCCCTGAACGGCCCTGCATCCGGAAACGGGCGCACAGGCATCGAGTTGCGCCGCGATGACGCAGGGCAGGGGCCGATCGTCACCGGTTTCGCCGGACGCGGCTTTCGCGTGCGCGACGACGTCTTTCCCGCGGGCCTGCTGCTGAACCCGGTTCGGGCGCTGGCCTGGGCCGATGCACCCGATGTCGGTGCCTTGACGCCAGCGGCGCTGGGCGACCTGCTCACGCTGGATCCGCCGCCCGAATTCCTGTTGCTGGGCACGGGCAGCGGCTTGCGTCGGCCGCCCCCGGCTTTCGTCCGCGAAGTGGAAGCGATGGGCATCGGCATCGAAGCCATGGACAGCCGCGCGGCCGCCCGCGCCTGGGGCGTGCTGCGCGCGGAGGAGCGCTGGATCGTGGCCGCGCTGCTGCCGCTCTGAGATAGCCTGCGCGCAGGCTATGGCCTTGGCATTTCAGCGCCTGTCTTGCGCTTTGCCGCTCATCCGCATAGTCTGACCCCCAAGTTCCGGCGTCGTTCGGCGTCGGCGAAGAAGAGAAGAGATACGGCCATGGTGCAGCAAAGCCGCCCATCGCCGCAGAGTTCCGGTCCCGCCGGGGGTGTTTCGGGCACAGGCGCCCGTTCCGGCCAGGGTAATGGGAGCAAGGCTGCGGCCATACCTCCCCCGTCGAAGCAGCGGGGCCTTGTGCCTCCTATGCGTGGGCGGCGGTCCTATGCCGCCATCGACCTTGGCACCAATAATTGCCGGCTCCTGATTGCAAAGCCATCCGCTGACGGCTTCATCGTCGTCGATGCCTTTTCGCGCATCGTGCGGCTGGGCGAAGGACTGGCCGCCACCGGCCGGATCAGCGACGAAGCGATCGAACGCGCCATCGCGGCGTTGGCCGTCTGCGCCGACAAGCTGCGCCGGCGGCATGTGACGCTGGCCCGCTCCGTAGCGACCGAAGCCTGCCGCCGCGCGTCGAACGGGGCGGAGTTCATCCAGCGCGTCTATCGCGAGACCGGGATCGCGCTCGACATCATCAGCGCGCAGGAAGAGGCGCGCCTGGCGGTCCTGGGATGTCATGCGCTGCTGGAACCCGGCGACGGGCCCGCGCTGATCTTCGACATTGGCGGCGGGTCGACCGAATTGGTGCTGGTCGACGCGATCCGCCCCGGCGCGCCGCATATCGTTGACTGGGTGAGCGCGCCCTGGGGCGTGGTTTCGCTGACGGAAAGCGAGCTGTTCGATCATGCCGATCCGGGCGAAAGGATCGACGCCTATGCCCGGATGCGCGCGCGCGTGGCGGAGGCCTTCGCGCCGCTTGCCCGCCGGCTTCCCAAGGAGACGCGCGACATCCGGCTGCTCGGCACCTCCGGGACGGTCACGACGCTCGCCAGCGTGCACCTCAACCTGCCGCGCTATGATCGTCAGGCGATCGACGGGCTGATCGTGCCGTCGTCCTCGATGCGGTCCATCTCGGCGCGCCTTTCCACGCTGCCGCTGGTCGAGCGGCAGAAGCTGCCCTGCATCGGCACGGAGCGGGCAGACCTGGTCGTGGCGGGATGCGCCATATTGGAATCGATCCTGGACATCTGGCCTGCGGAACGGCTTGGCGTCGCCGACCGGGGCATTCGCGAAGGCATATTGCGCGGCCTCATGGATCGCGACGGAGCAATGATGTGAGAGGGACAGGCGCCGGCAAGGTCCGGGTCAAGACGGCCAAGGGACGGACCGCTCAGTCCACCCGTTGGCTCGAACGGCAGTTGAACGATCCTTATGTTCGCCGGGCCAAGGCGGAAGGGTGGCGCAGTCGCGCCGCCTTCAAACTGATCGAACTGGATGAGAAATTCCATTTCGTGAAGGGATCGCGCGCCGTGGTGGACCTGGGCGTGGCGCCCGGCGGATGGGCGCAGGTGGTGCGGAAACTGGCGCCCAAGGCGAAGGTCGTCGGCATCGACCTGCTGCCGACCGATCCGATCCCCGGCGTGACCCTGTTCGAAATGGACTTCATGGACGACAAGGCGCCCGATATGCTGGCGCAGGCGCTGGGGGACGCGCCCGACCTGGTGATTTCGGACATGGCCGCCAACACGGTGGGCCATGCCGCCACCGACCATCTGCGCACCATGGGACTGGTGGAAGCGGCCGCGATGTTCGCGGTGGAAAACCTGCGCAAGGGCGGCACGTTCGTCGCCAAGGTTTTTGCCGGGGGCACCGATGCGGAGCTGCTCGCCATCCTCAAGAAACATTTCACGACGATCAAACATGCCAAGCCCCCCGCGAGCCGGAAGGGCAGCGTCGAATGGTATGTCGTGGCGCAGGGATTCAAGGGGCGGCCCGACGTCGAAGGCTGACCGGCATGCGATGCGGGATGGGCGCCCTGATGCCAAGCCATTGAAATGACCATGTGTTCCTGCGAAGGCAGGAACCCAGTTCTGCGCTTGGCGCTAGACTCCTGTCTACGCAGGAGTGCCGCGGGGGTTGGGCAGGTTAGGCCGAAGGGCGGGCACGGCAGGGGGTAGGTATCTTGGTTTCGACGGTATCGACGGTCGCCTATCTGGGGCTGGAAGCGCGCGGCGTGGAGGTGCAGTGCCAGCTGGTTCCCGGCCTGCCCAATTTCATCGTCGTAGGGCTACCCGACAAGGCGGTGGCGGAAAGCCGCGAACGGGTCCGCAACGCGATCGCCGCCATCGGCCTGTCGCTGCCGCCCAAGCGCATCACCGTCAATCTGTCGCCCGCCGACCTGCCGAAGGAAGGATCGCATTTCGACCTGCCGATCGCGCTGGCGCTGCTGGGCGCGATGGGGGTGATCGATGCCGAAACGCTGGCGGGCTATGTCGTGGTCGGCGAGCTGGGGCTGGACGGCCGCATAGCGCCCACGCCCGGCGTCCTGCTGGCGGCGCTGCATGCGGCCGAGAAGGAACTGGGGCTGGTCTGCCCGGTCGCGCAGGGCGCGGAAGCCGCCTGGGCGGGACAGGTCGAAGTGGTCGCCGCGCCCGACCTGCTGGGCCTGCTCAACCATTTCAAGGGCACCGCCGCCCTGTCCCCGCCGCAGCCGGGCGCGGTCGAGGTCCCGGTACGGACGTCTGACCTCAAACAGGTCAAGGGACAGGAAAGCGCCAAACGGGCGCTGGAGATCGCGGCGGCCGGCGGGCACAATCTGCTCCTATTGTAGCCTAATGCAAGTGCGGCTAACCTTACGAAATGCAAGCCTATATTTACGCGCGGTTCTCTACCCTCGAACAGGCGAAGGGAAGCTCTCTTGCACGGCAACTCAAAGATTGCCGGGCGTTTTGCGAAGCACGGGGTTGGGAGTGGTCGGCGGAGCGGGAGATTGTCGATGAGGGCCGTTCGGCGTTCGACGGAACAAATAGAACGCAAGGAAGTGGACTTGCCGAATTTGAACTGAAAGCGCGGACGGGTCAGTTGCCTACCGAAACCGCGTTAGTAGTTGAACGGTTGGATCGGCTCAGTCGGCAATCGGCCACCGACGTTTTTACACTTATTACCTCATTAACTGACGCCGGAGTGACCATAGCTACCGTAGACGGCGCACGCCTTTACACTCGTGGTAGCTTCGAGTTCGGCAGTTTGATCGAGCTGATCGTGAAAGCCCATGTCGCGTTTGAAGAAAGTGAGAAGAAATCGCAACGTGTAGCTGCGGCATGGGAACAGAAACGGGCAAAGGCCAAAGCTGGTGATAGAGAGGCTGTAACTCGTCGATGCCCTGCATGGATAGCTGTCGACGAGAAAACACGAAAATATGTTCTGATAGAGGACCGAGCCTCTATCATTCGCCGTATCTTCCATCTTACTGTTAGCGGCCACGGCAAGCATATGATTGCGAGCACGTTAAACCGGGAAGGAGTGCCGACTTGGGGACGCGGGAAGACGGGATGGCACCCCTCATACATCCAAAAGATTATTTCTTCGCGGGCGGTGATCGGCGAGTATCAGCCTCACACTAAATCTCAAGGCAAGCGGCTGGTAGCAGGCGAACCAGTGCGAGGCATGTATCCTGTCGCGGTTGATGAAGCGACGTTCGCTCGCGCGCAGGTGGAGAGGAGCGCGCGCGCGACTGCTCCCGGTCGGAAGACGCGGGCGTTCAGTAACCTCTTCACAGGTTTGGTTCGCTGCGGCGAGTGCGGGCGCTCCATGACATTCCGAAATAAGGGGAAACCCGGAGAACAGTATCTCGTCTGTGATGGTGCGTTGAGGCATCTTGGATGCTCGAACCGCGTGCACTTTCAGTATAACGCGTTGGAAGCGGCCGTCATCGACCAAACGCTCCACCTGGCGCTTGATGATCGGCATTTCGCGGCGCCTGCCGAAGCTGCTGCGCTGGATGCAGAACGTGCCCGGCAAGTCAATTTGGTCGAAGAACTGAAAAACCGGCAGCGTCGGCTTGTCGATCTATTTTCGCGAAACGAAATGCCCGAAGTCGAACGGCAGTTGCGGCAGGTGGCCGCTGACGCTGGGACGGCTGAGGGTGTCCTCGACAGGATAAATAGCGATCTTTTGGCCGCACGAGGCAAGGTGTCACCGCGCGAGAATGTCGAGCGGATTAGGAAGATGCTAAGCGCCCTAGTCAGCGATGATGAAGAAAAACGCGCAACTGCACGAGGAACTGTTCAACAGGCTCTTCGCGCTGTGATCGACGAAATAGTCTGTGACCCGGTAGAGATGGTTTCATTAGTGCGCGCTGGATCGTCGTGCTTTCAGGTCGAGCGGACTGGAACTGTGCGAAATCCTGATGGTCCCCCAGAAATTGGTTTGCAGCGGTTATTGGGTCTTCGAGAAAGGGGATGGGTGCTCGCGAAACACGTGGGACATCCCGCATTGGGAAAGTCGTAGGTGGCCGCGATCTCCCGTAATTGACCACCCGCAACCGCGCCATGAGCCTTCCAAGCTCGTGACGCGAAATCCAGCTTCGCGCGGCCTTTCCGTTTTCGCCATCTCAAGCTAAGCTCCCTTTTGGGGGGCTGATATGGCGATCAATTGGTTTGAAGGCGGACGGCGAATATCCGCATTGCTTTCTGGCTTAGTTCTTCTAGGCGGTGCTGCTTATGCCGTTTTTTCGGGCGTCGATAATCGTGTCATTGTTGAAACAACCTCTCCCGGAGAGGCGTTCCACTGGACACTCAAGGACTGCGCTTATCCAGACCAAGAAAAAACGTGGGATGGACAGGTCGAGTTCGAAATTGGTGATCCTCGAACTGTTGCAGCCTGCTTTCGTGCGAATAAAAGCGGAAAGCTCTGGTATGATTATGGACCTGAGCAACAGGTTCAGTTGGACCCGATCAAGGGCAAAGGTCCGCCTCCTGCGATAAAATACCGTAAGATGCTGGAGGTCGATGCCTACACGCCTGTGGCTGATGCCTACATGGCAAGGCGGATGAACGAATATAAGCCGACCCGTGCTGAGTTCGACGCCATTGGGAAAAATCAGTGGATGATTGCGTGGGTTCGATTTTCGGATCGGGTCAAGGAAGCCACGCCTTGGGTAGCCGGATTGCTATTCGGAATTTGGCTCTTTTCAGCAATGATCGGCTGGATCATTCGCGGCTTCGCAGGAATACCATCTGGTAAGGATTTCCGCGCTGATAGGCCCGAACACGGCAATGCTCGGCGAGCTTGCGGTGAATGGATTGGCGTTGCCATCGCGGGGACTATAATCGTCGGGGTCATCGCATGGGGGATTGGTGCGGCTATGAGCGCCGCTGCTTCCACCATTGGTCGGGTCGTATCAAAGGTGTTCGGCGCAATCGGCACTTTGATTTCGGTCGTTTTGTTTTTCGGGGCCGCCGCCGCCGGAGGTTGGGGCCTATGGGTCCTTGGGCATAAAATCCTGCGCCGCCAAGTATCTGAACTTACCGAAAAGAAACTCCTAGCGGTCTGCATCGCAAATGTGGCGCTAGTTACGGGAGCGTCATACCCGGCGAACGCTTATACAATCATCGGAACGTGGGTCGATGCCGTCGATAGTTGGTCTAGGTCCAATGGCTATGCCGATGGTGGTTCGATGTTCGTTTTCTCTCTCTGCCTCCTTTGGCCGCTGATGCCGCTAGCCATCATGCACAAGCTTAAAGGGGCGTCTTATAACGTTCCATCCGCTTCAACCGAATGACTGGCGGCGCGACATCTCCGGTGGTCGCCAGTTCTAATTAAACCTTGCCCCAGTGAGGCGATGCTCCAATTTTCTCAGGCTGCCCCACATGGCCCCAATGATCTGCCCCCACCGAGTGGACCGATTTGTTTGTTAGTGGATTAAGCCCATCGCCGCCATATCCGGACGGAGGTGGAGCGAAGCGGAACCGGAGGCCGGATATGGCGGTGTCGCCGTTTCTGGTGCCGGTGGTCGGTAGC
>DATEDR010000070.1:0-2585 GCA_035281605.1 Sphingobium sp. | reverse complement strand
ATGGTCTGCTTGGTGGTGCCGATCAGCTTGGACACCTGCGCATCACTCAGCTCCGGGTGGTGGCGCACCAGCCAGGCGACCGCGTCCGGCTTGTCCTGGCGCTTGCTGACCGGCGTGTAGCGCGGCCCCTTGGTGCGGCGGACGGGCTCGGGGCCCTTCAGCATCTTCAGGCGATAGTCGGCATTGGCCTCGCCCTTGTGGATCTCCTCCATGGTGATCTCATGCGCGCGGACCGGATCGCGGCCGGTATATTTAGTGCCGGCGGTATCGTCGGCGATCGCCTGAACCTCCAATATGTGGAGCCCGCAGAATTCCGCGATCTGATCGAAGCTCAGCGCGGTATTGTCGACCAGCCAGCTGGCAGTCGCATGGGGCATGAGAGGCTGGGACACGGGAATTCTCCGGCACTAAAAATGACAAGGGCCGCCCAAGCAGGGCGGCCACGCCCGTGCAGAGATAATGCATGAAGCCGCTGGCGGCAAGGAAAAGCGTCAGGCGGCGCTATCGATGACGACCGGATCGATGCAGTGCAGGCCGGTCAGAAATTCCTCCGCGCTCCGGGCCCAACTGAAACTGCGCCCGTAGGCGGCGCAGGCAGCCCGATCGCACAGCAGCGCGGCGGCTATCGCCTCCTCCAGCCGATCGGACAAGGCGCCGCTTTGCGGGGTCACGATATCCACCGGACCGGTGACCGGATAGGCCGCCACCGGCGTCCCGCAGGCCAGCGCCTCGATCATGACGAGCCCGAACGTGTCGGTTCGGCTGGGAAAGACGAAGACGTCCGCGCCGGCATAGGCGCCGGCCAGTTGCTCGCCGAACATCGGCCCAAGGAAATGCGCTTGCGGATAGGCGCGCTCCAGCACCGCCCTTGCCGGACCGTCGCCCACGACGACCTTCGTTCCGGGATGGTCGCTCGCCAGAAAAGCCTCCAGATTCTTCTCCACCGCGACGCGGCCGACATAGAGTTGGATCGGGCGAGAAAGCTGCGCGAACAAGGCCGGGGGCGAAGCCTCCGGCGTGAAGGCGGTCAGGTCGACCCCTCGGCCCCACGGGCGGACCTGCGCCAGCCCATGCAGGCGCAATTGCTGCCTGACTGATCGGGTCGATACCAGCACCGCGCGCGCCGGGCCATGGAACCAGCGGATATAGCGCCAGAACCAGGCGGCAGGCAGGCCGGTGCGCCGCGCGACATAATCGGGGAAATGGGTATGATAGGCCGTGGTGAAGGGCACGCCCGTGCGCAGGCACCAGCGCCGCGCGGCCAGGCAGAGCGGCCCTTCGGTCGCCAGATACACCGCGTCCGGGCGAAAGGCCGCTATCGCCTGCCCCAGCACAGCCGCCCGCACGAAGGCGAGGCGGATCTCCGGATAGGTGGGACAGGGAATGGAGCCATAAAGATCTGGCGAGAGGACCAATACCTCATGCCCCATCGCCTCCAGCTCCCGCAGGATCGTCTGCAGCGTCCGCACCACTCCGTTGACCTGTGGCGTCCAGGCATCGGTGACGATGACGACGCGCATGTCAGGCCGCCATCCGCGCCGGTTCGCCACCCTGTCGGGCTGCGATCTCGTCGGCCCAGTGCAGCACCTCCATCCGTCCGTCGAAATGTTCGACCAGCGCGGTGCATCCTTCGACCCAATCGCCGTCGTTATAATATGCGACGCCTGCGATCTCCCGGATTTCGGCATTGTGGATGTGGCCGCACACCACGCCATCGACTCCGCGGGAGCCCGCCTCGTGCGCGACGACTTCCTCGAAGCGGGAGATGAACTCCACCGCGTTCTTGACCTTGTGCTTGGCCATCTTGCTGAGCGACCAATAAGGGAGGCCCATGCGCTGCCGCACCGCGTTCACGACGATGTTCAGGCGCATCAGCATTGAATAGGCAGCGTCCCCCACGAAGGCGAGCCAACGATGGGCGAGCATGATCGTGTCGAACTCATCGCCATGCAGCACCAGCAGCTTTCGGCCATCGGCGGTTTCATGGATCGCCTTGCGCCGGATCTCTACCCCGCCGAAGCTGAGGCCGGTGAACTGGCGAAACATCTCGTCATGGTTGCCCGGGATATAGACGACCCGCGTGCCGCGCTTCGCCCGCTTCATCACGCGCCATACGACGTCATTATGCGCGGCCGGCCAATAGAAGCGCCGCTTCAACCGCCAGCCATCGATGATGTCGCCGACGAGATACATGGTGTCGCTGTCGACGCTGTCGAGAAAGTCGATCAGCATCTTCGCGTTGCAGCCGCGCGTCCCCAGATGAATGTCTGAAATCCATATGGTGCGATAGCGGCGGCGCTCCCCTTCCCTTTCGGGAATGTCGAAGCGGTCGGCGGCGCCATCCTGCACGTCGGCCAGGAAGGGCAATCGCGTGATGGCGTTCATGATACGACCCCCGGATCTGTTGTCCTCGGGACCGAATCTTTAACGGCGCAATGTTACAATCCCGCACCGAATGTGACGGAATTGCTACGAATTTTCGGGATCAGACGATCAGCACGATCTTGCCGGAATGGGTTCCTGCGTCCATCCGGGCGTGCGCGCGCGCCGCTTCGATGAGCGGAAAACGCCTGTCCATCGCGGGC
>DATEDR010000069.1:0-11858 GCA_035281605.1 Sphingobium sp. | reverse complement strand
GGACGGCCGACGATCATCGTTGCGCGAAGCCGCCGGGCTGCCACTCAAGGATTTCGGCGCGCCAATGGACGTGTTCTGGTTCCGCCTGTCGAAATCCGCAACGGACGACAATCAGTCCATGGGCGTGATCGATACCGGTCGCCTGTTGGCGCAGATCGATCGGGGCGATTATTGGCAATGCGCCTATGTCTTTGCAAAGGGGCAGGCCGATGCTGTGCGGGCGCGGGGGCTGGCGGCTTTCCGGGCAGAGATTTCCAGGCTCTCGCCGGATCTGGCCGCCGCCGCGGGTGAACTGACCGACTGGGATCAGGTGAAGCTGCTGTCGGTCGCGCTGGATCGGCTGGTCCGATGGTATCGCCCCGGCCTGCTGGCGATTGGCGATGCCGCGCATGCCATGTCGCCGGTCGGCGGGGTGGGCATCAACCTTGCCATACAGGATGCGGTGGCGGCGGCGAACCTGATGGCGGAACCGATGGCGAGAGGCGAGGAGGTCGACGCAATCGCGCCGCGGGTGCAACAGCGCCGCCTTTTGCCCACGCGCATCATCCAGCGCCTGCAGAAATTGGCGCATGACCGGATCATCGGCGCGTTGTTCGACCCTGAGGTGCGGCTGACCGAGCCGCCCCGGGCGGTGAAGATGCTCGACCGCCACGCCGTGCTGCGCGGCATTCCCGCGCGGCTGGTCGGGCTTGGCTTCCGGCGGGAGCATATCCGATCGCCCGACGCAGGGATGCGGATCTAGATCAGCCGCCACCTGGCGCATTGTGGCCACCCGCCGGCACGGGCCCGCCGCTCGGCGCATGGGCGTGGTCCGGATTGCTGTCCCACTCGATATGGTAAAGATCGAATCGCCGATCGCGCAGGTTCCGCACCGTTCCCTCCGCCCGCGCCCAGCTGAGGTCGGCAAGGTTCACGTCGGCCATGGTCAACGTCTCGACATTCTCGGTCGATTCGGCGGCGATGCCGTCGCGCGCGAAGGGCAGGTCGCAGGGCGTCAGGATCGCGCTCTGGGCATATTGGATGTCCATATTGTCGACATTGGGCAGGTTGCCGACATTGCCCGACATGACAACATAGCACTGGTTTTCGATCGCCCGGGCCTGCGCGCAATAGCGTACGCTCATGTAGCCGAGGCGACTGTCGGTGCAGAAGGGGACGAAGATGATGCGCGCGCCCTGATCGACGAGGCGGCGGGCCAGTTCGGGAAACTCGCTGTCGTAGCAGATGAGCACGCCGATGGGGCCGCAGTCGGTCTGGATCACGTCGAGCGAATCCCCGCCCTTGATGTTCCACCAGAAGGCTTCGTTGGGCGTCGGGTGAATTTTTTCCTGGGTGTGGACCGACCCATCGCGCAGGGCGACATAGGCGATATTCTGGATGTCGCCGTCGTCCGCGCGGGTCGGATGAGACCCGCCGATGATGTTGATATTATATTCCAGCGCCATCCGCGTAAGTTCCTGCGTGAGGCGCGGGGTGTAGCTGGTCAGTCGATCGATCGCCTCCATCGGCGTCAGCTTCTTGGTTTCGAAGGAGAGCAGCGGGAGGGTGAACAGCTCCGGGAAGATGATGAAGTCGGACCGATAATCTGCCGCGACATCAACGAAATATTCGATGTTGCGGATAAATTCATCGAATTCGGTGACGGCGCGCGCCTGAAGCTGGCAGGTGGCCAGACGAACGCTTTCGACGCCGCGCGGCACCCGCATTTCTGGGGCCTCGTCGGGATCGACATAGGGGTTGCGCCAGACCAGATGGGCGGCATGGCCGTCCGACTGCTTGTCCTCCGGCAGATAATTTTCCAGCACGCCGAGCGGTTCGAACTGATTCTTGAGCTGGAAGCTGATGACCTGGTCGCGGATCTTGCCGTGGACCACCTTGTCCAGATAGTCCCCGGGGCCGGTCACCCGCCGCCGCGCGCGCGCATAGCCGGGCATGCGGCCGGCGATGACGATGCCGTGCAGGTCCAGTTCCTCGGCCAGTTCCTTGCGCTCGTCATAGAGGCGCTGGCCGATGCGCAGGCCGCGCAGTTTTGGGTCGACGGCCATCTCATAGCCGTAGAGCCATTCGCCCGCGGCGCTGTGGCGCGTCCCGAAGCCATTGGCGGTGATCTCTTCCCAATCATGATGGGAGAAAGCCATTGCCTTGCTGACCCGCATGGTCGCGCAATAGCCCACCACCTTGTTGTCGTAGAGCGCGACGAAGCAGCCGTCGGGGAAATTGTTGATCTGCCCGCGCACGGTGGCAGGCGCGTAATTGGGCATGCCGGGATAGACGCGGGCGATGAGGCGGACGATGCCGCGCACGTCCGAAGGAACGGCGGCGCGAACTTCCAGGCGCTTTCGGCTCGTTGTCGTCATCCCTCGTCTCCCGCCATGGAAAAGGCGACGCCGATAATCGGCGCCGCCTCGTTCCGTTTCCGTATTGAACCGCGCAGACGCGGATCGGTTCCGTCAGTTTATTTCCACTGACCCATGGCGGTTTCGAGGTTCGCGCGGATCGTCTCAAAGAACTGCTCGGTGGTCATCCATGCCTGATCGGGACCGATCAGCAGCGCCAGATCCTTGGTCATCGCGCCGCTTTCCACGGTCTCGATGCAGACCTTTTCGAGCGTTTCGGCGAACTTGGTCACTTCCGGCGTGCCGTCGAACTTGCCGCGGAAGGACAGGCCTTGCGTCCAGGCGAAGATCGACGCGATCGGGTTGGTCGAGGTCGACTTGCCCTGCTGGTGCTGGCGATAGTGGCGGGTGACGGTGCCATGCGCCGCTTCCGCTTCGACCGTCTTGCCATCGGGCGAGAGCAGCACCGAGGTCATGAGGCCGAGCGAGCCGAAGCCCTGCGCGACGGTGTCCGACTGGACGTCGCCGTCGTAATTTTTGCAGGCCCAGACGAACTTGCCGCTCCACTTGAGCGCGCTGGCGACCATGTCGTCGATCAGGCGGTGCTCATAGACGATGTTCTTCGCCTTGAACTGGTCGGCGAATTCATTGTCGAACACTTCCTGGAACAGATCCTTGAAGCGGCCGTCATAGGCCTTGAGGATGGTGTTCTTGGTCGAAAGATACAGCGGCCATCCGCGGTCGAGCGCATAGTTCATGCTGGCGCGGGCGAAATCGCGGATCGAATCGTCCAGATTGTACATGCCCATGGCGACGCCGGCGCTGGGGAAGTTGAAGACGTCCTTCTCGATCTTCTCGCCATTGGCGCCGTCCCACACCATGCGCAGCTTGCCGGGGCCGGGGACGAGGAAGTCAGTGGCGCGATACTGGTCGCCAAAGGCGTGACGGCCGATCACGATCGGATCCGTCCAGCCCGGCACCAGGCGGGGCACGTTCCGGATCACGATCGGTTCGCGGAAGACGACGCCGCCCAGGATGTTGCGGATGGTGCCGTTCGGCGACTTCCACATCTGCTTGAGGTTGAATTCCTCGACGCGTGCTTCGTCCGGGGTGATGGTCGCGCACTTCACGCCGACGCCATATTGCTTGATCGCATTGGCGCAATCGACGGTGATCTGGTCGTTGGTCTCATCGCGCTTTTCGACGCTCAGGTCGTAATATTTGAGGTCGATGTCGAGATAGGGGAGGATGAGGCGTTCACGGATCCATTGCCAGATGATCCGGGTCATTTCGTCGCCATCGATCTCCACGACCGGATTTTTTACCTTGATCTTCGCCATGGGCCTCTTTCGCCTTTTCGTCAGGTGGATTTGCGCAACGCCCTAGGGAAAGCAGAGCCAATGTTCAACAAGACAATATGAGATTGCGAAGCAGGATCAGTAGGCGTCTTGAGACTGCATGGGCCGTTGTCACCGCAAGTGACTGTCCCTAAGGACGTTGCATGGAAAATGACGAAATCACCGCCGCTCTGGGCGGAAATGTGAAGTGGCGCTTCCCTTCGGTGCATCAGGAGGGCGTCAAATTCGGTCTGATCGCCGCGGCGATCACCGCCGTCCTGTTTCTGGTCGGCTGGGAGATTCCGGGCTGGCTGATGGTGATGGTGACCATCTGGGTTCTGGCCTTCTTCCGCGACCCCGTGCGCGCCGTCCCGCAGGATGAGCGCGCGATCGTCGCGCCGGCGGATGGCCTGGTCACCCTGATCCAGCGCGTGCCGCCGCCGCGAGAGATGGCCGGCATTGAGGGACTTGGCGATCAGCCGATGGTCCGGGTCTCGATCTTCATGAGCGTGTTCGACGTGCACATCAACCGGACGCCGATCGGCGGCACGGTGAAGTCCGTGGTCTATATTTCCGGCAAGTTCCTGAACGCGGATCTGGACAAGGCGAGCGAGGATAATGAACGCCAGCATATCCTGGTGGAACGGCATGATGGCGTTCGCGTCGGCTTCACCCAGATCGCCGGGCTGGTGGCGCGGCGGATTGTCCCCTTCGTGAAGCCGGGCGACATGATCGCCGCGGGGCAGCGGATCGGCCTCATCCGCTTCGGCAGCCGGGTCGACGTCTATCTGCCCGCGGGAACGGCGCCGCGCGTCGTGCTGGGCCAGCGGACGGTGGCCGGCGAGACGATATTGGGCCAGATCGGCGACATGCGCGTTGTAGCGGGCATTCAACAATGAGGGGCCGGCAATGAGGCAGAGGCGCGCCATTCCGCGAGGGCTGCGGCGAGGAATCACCCTGCGGATGCTCGCGCCAAACGCCGTGACGGCCATGGCGCTGTGCTTCGGCCTGACCGGCGTGCGCTACGGCATTTCCGGCGACTGGGAGAGGGCGGTGCTGTCCATCCTGATCGCCGGCGTGCTCGACGGGCTGGATGGCCGGATCGCGCGGCTGCTGCGGGGAGAAAGCCGTTTCGGCGCGGAACTGGATTCCCTGTCCGATTCGATCGCGTTCGGCGTTGCGCCCGCGCTGACCCTCTATTTGTGGTCATTGCATGCCATGCCGAAATTCGGCTGGATCTTTGCGCTGGCCCACGCCCTATCCTGCGCCTTGAGGCTGGCCCGCTTCAACGCCAATATCGACGCGGATGAACAACCGCACAAATCGGCCGGCTTCCTGACCGGCGTCCCGGCGCCTGCGGGGGCGGGTCTGGCGTTCGTGCCGCTTTATCTGTGGCTGGTGACCGGGCAGGAAATCTTCCGCGCCTGGTACATCGTCGCGCCCTGGACCGCGTTCACCGCCTTTCTCATGATCTCCAGCATAGCGACCTATAGCTGGTCCGCCCTTCGCCTGCGCAAGCGTATCAGGCTGGAAGCGATCGCGGTGGCAGGGTTGCTCGCGGCGCTGCTTATCACCGATCCGTGGCTGACCTTGCTCTGCATTTGCGCAATCTACCTGGCGACCATGCCGTTCGGCATGATGTCCTATGCCCGGGTCCGGCGCCAGCAACAGGCGGCCAGCACGACCGCCTGATCGCCAGGCTCAGGCGGCGAGGGCGCCCATGCGGATTGCCGCGGGCGCGGGGCGGTCTGCAGACAGGGCGTGACGGCGGCTGATCCGCAGGCGATAGACGGGAACCTCCTGGGGCAGCGGCTCGAACAACAGGGCGGCGACCATTTTGTCGCGATAGAGGACAAGCATTCCCACGATGGTTCCTGCGGCCAGCAGGAAAGCGGCAAAGAAGACAATGGCTGCAACAAGGGTGAACATCAGGCGCTCACTTTCTGCCAGTGGAACCAAGGGTTCCGGGTTGGGGATCAAGCCGCGAAAACCGCCCTTTGTTCCCGATGTTCGCTATATGTTCTACATTTCGCTGTCGGTCAAGCCCTTGCAAGGAAGCGCCTGGCGCGCTAAGGGCGCCGCATTCCACATGGGAATCGCACATATCCGGTGCTGGCTGCGTTCGCGCTTCAGTTCCTGATTCCCAGAGGCATCAACCGGAAGGAGAAACATCATGGCGGCTCCTGTCGTCACCATGCACCAATTGATCGAGGCCGGCGCTCACTTCGGCCACCAGACCCACCGCTGGAACCCGCGCATGAAGCCGTACATCTTCGGCGAGCGCAACGGCATCCACATTCTCGACCTGTCGCAGACCGTGCCGCTCTTCGGCCGCGCGCTCGACTTCGTGTCGGCGACCGTCGCCGCCGGCGGCAAGGTGCTGTTCGTCGGCACCAAGCGCCAGGCGCAGGACCCCATCGCCGAAGCCGCCCGCAAGTCGGGCCAGCATTTCGTCAACCATCGCTGGCTGGGCGGCATGCTCACCAACTGGAAGACCATCTCGGGCTCGATCAAGCGTCTGAAGACCCTCGAAGAGAAGCTGTCGGGCGACACCCACGGCTTCACCAAGAAGGAAGTCCTCCAGATGACCCGCGAGCGCGAGAAGCTGGAACTGTCGCTGGGCGGCATCCGCGACATGAACGGCATCCCCGATGTCATGTTCGTGATCGACGCCAACAAGGAAGAGCTGGCGATCAAGGAAGCCAACACGCTCGGCATCCCGGTCGTCGCGATCCTCGATTCGAACGTCTCGCCCGACGGCATCGCCTTCCCGGTGCCGGCGAACGATGACGCCAGCCGCGCGATCCGCCTTTATTGCGACGCCATCGCCGCTGCCGCCACCAAGGGCAACCGTGGCGCGCAGCAGGCTTCGGGCGTCGACCTCGGCGCGCTGGACGAACCGGAGGCCGAAGAGATCGTCGCCGCTCAGGCCTGATCCGCGGTCTTCGAACTGCAATTATGCCAGGCTAGGGCGCGCTCCACTGGAACGCGCCCTGCCGTTTATCTGAACCATCAAACTTTGTAGGAGCCGAAACATGGCCGAGATTACCGCTGCCGCCGTCAAGGAACTGCGCGACCGTTCGGGCGCCGGCATGATGGACTGCAAGAAGGCGCTCGCCGAAGCCAATGGCGAGATGGAAGCCGCCGTCGACTGGCTGCGCGCCAAGGGCCTGGCCGCCGCGCAGAAGAAGTCGAGCCGCACCGCCGCCGAAGGCCTGGTGGGCGTCGCCGTCGCCGGCACGAAGGGCGTCGCCGTCGAAGTGAACAGCGAAACCGACTTCGTCGCCAAGAACGACCAGTTCCAGGATTTCGTCCGCACCGTCGCTCAGGTCGCACTCACCACCGGCGCTGCCGACGCTGAAGCGCTTTCGGCCGCCACGCACCCGGCCGGTGGCACCATTTCCGAAAAGCTGGTGTCCAACATCGCCACCATCGGCGAAAACCAGACGCTGCGCCGGGTCGGTCAACTGGAAGTCAGCCAGGGCGTGGTCGTTCCCTACGTCCACAACGCTGCCGCTCCCGGCCTTGGCAAGATCGGCGTGCTCGTCGCGCTTGAAGGCGATGCGCCGGCCGACATTCTGGAACCGCTGGGCAAGCAGATCGCGATGCACATCGCCGCCGCCTTCCCGCTGGCGCTGTCCTCGGCCGACATCGACCCGGCCCTGCTGGAGCGCGAGCGCGCCATCGCCGCTGAAAAGGCCGCCGAATCGGGCAAGCCCGCCGAGATCGTCGCGAAGATGGTCGACGGCGCCGTGGCGAAGTACGCCAAGGAAAACGCGCTGCTGTCGCAGCTGTTCGTGATGGACAACAAGACCCCGGTCGCCGACGTCGTCGCCAAGGCGGCGAAGGAAGCTGGCAAGTCGATCACGCTCAAAAATTATATCCGTTTCCAGCTCGGCGAAGGCATCGAGAAGGAAACGAGCGACTTCGCGGCGGAAGTGGCTGCTGCCGCTGGCGTCGCCTGATCTGGCAGACCGTTCGCCACGGGCGGCATCGGGAGGCTAAGGCTTCTCGACAAGCCCGCGGCAAACGCTAAGGACTTCACAGAATGGCGCGCACTGCCTAAGGTGCGCGCCATTTCCTTGCCCGTTCATAATGGAATATTGCCCCGCATGACTCGCCCGCCCTTCAAGCGCATATTGCTGAAACTCTCGGGCGAAGTGCTGATGGGGCAGGGGCAGTTCGGCATCGAGCCGGAAACCGTAGACCGCGTTGCTGCCGAGATTGCGGCGGCCAAGAATGCGGGCTTCGAACTGTGCGTCGTCGTTGGCGGCGGAAATATCTTCCGTGGGCTGGCGGGTGCGGCCAAGGGCTTCGACCGGGCGAGCGCCGACTATATGGGCATGCTCGCCACGGTGATGAACGCGCTGGCGGTGCAGAATGCGCTGGAAAAGATCGGCTATGAGACCCGCGTCCAGTCGGCGATCCCGATGGCGTCGGTGTGCGAGCCCTATATCCGGCGCAAGGCGGTGCGGCACATGGAGAAGGGCCGCATCGTCATCTTTGCGGCTGGGACCGGAAGCCCGTTCTTCACCACCGACACGACGGCGGCGCTGCGTGCGGCGGAAATGAACTGCGACGCACTGTTCAAGGGCACGAGCGTCGACGGCATCTATAATGCCGATCCAAAGAAGGTCCCCGACGCGGCGCGGTATGACGCGATCAGCTTCGACAAGGTGCTGAGCGATAATCTGAAGGTCATGGACGCGAGCGCCATTGCGCTCTGCCGTGAAAACAATATTCCCATCGTCGTGTTCAACATCCGCGAAACCGGCAATCTGGCAAAGGTTCTCGCCGGGGACGGTGTCGCGACGATCGTGCAAAATCAGGAGCGCTGAAACAAAATGGCTCAATATGACAAGGCCGACCTGGAACGCCGCATGCACGGCGCCGTCGAATCGCTGAAGGGCGACCTGAGCGGCTTGCGCACCGGCCGTGCCAATATCCAGCTGCTCGATCCGGTGACGGTCGAAGTCTATGGTGCGCACATGCCGCTCAACCAGGTCGCGACCGTCTCCGCCCCCGAACCGCGCATGCTATCGGTGCAGGTGTGGGACAAGACCAATGTCGGCCCGTGCGACAAGGCGATCCGCTCGGCGGGCCTGGGGCTCAACCCGATCGTCGACGGCCAGACCCTGCGCCTGCCGATCCCGGACCTGACCGAGGAGCGCCGCAAGGAACTGGCCAAGCTCGCCAGCAAATATGCCGAAGGGGCTCGCATCGCCGTCCGCAATGTCCGTCGCGATGGCATGGACAGCCTAAAAACCGACGAGAAGAAGGGCGAAATCAGCGAGGACGAGCGCAAGCGCCTGGAAACCGAGGTGCAGAAGCTGACCGACAGCACGATCGCCGACATCGACGCGGCTGCGGCCGCCAAGGAGAAGGAAATTCTGGGCCACTGAGCCGGGTGTTTCCGCCCGTGTTCACCGCGCCTCCGCTATCCTGATGGCCAGCCAAGCACAGCCCGACCTTGCCCATCCCGCGCCCGCCCATGGCGCGCGTCACGTTGCCATCATCATGGACGGCAACGGGCGGTGGGCGAAGAAGCGTTTCCTGCCCCGGATCGCAGGTCATCGGGCCGGCGTGGAGGCGGTTCGCCGCGTCGCGCGCGCGGCGCAGGAACTGGGGCTCGAATGCCTGACTCTCTATGCCTTTTCCTCCGAGAACTGGAAACGGCCGGCGGCCGAGGTGGCGGACCTGATGGGACTGCTGCGTCATTTCATCGAAGCGGACCTGGAAGAATTTAACGCCAACGGCATCCGCCTGCGCGTCATCGGCAATTATCAGGCGCTCGACCCGGCATTGGTCAGGCTGATCGATGCGGCAGTCGCGCGCACCGCGGGCAATAGCGGCCCGATCATCGCCATAGCGCTGAACTATGGCGCGCAGGATGAACTGGTGCGCGTCGCGCAACGGCTCGCGGCGCAAGTCGCGGCGGGCGACATCAATCCAGAAGAGATCGGCCTGGAGCATGTCGAGGCGGGGCTCTACACCGCCGACCTGCCGCCGCTCGACCTGCTGATCCGCACGTCGGGCGAGCATCGGCTCAGCAACTTCCTGCTGTGGCAGGCGGCTTATGCCGAACTCTATTTCACCGACATGCTGTGGCCGGATTTCGACGGGCGCGCGCTGGCGGCCGCGCTTGACGCCTTCCGTTTGAGGGACCGCCGGTTCGGCGGGTTGTGACCGGCATGTCGAACGAGCTTCGCCTGCGCGCGATCGTCGGCATCCTCCTGATCCTCGTGGCGTCGACCGCGCTCTGGTTTGGTGGATTTTTCTTCTGGCTGCTGCTGGTGGTGGCAGGCGTGCTGATGCAGGGCGAATGGGGCGATCTGGTCGGCGCCTCGCCCGATCACCGTCGCCTGGCGATGTTCGCGGTTTCGGTGCCCCTTGCGTTGCTCTGCCCGTTGGCGGCCGGTGTTTCCTGGACAGCCTTCACCATGATGGCGGCGGCTTTCTTTTTCGTCGCGCTGGTGACGCGTTCGGCGCGGCTGGCGCTGGGCATACCTTATATCTGCCTGCCCGTGGCGGCTCTGCTGTTCCTGCGTCAGCAGGCCCCCGACATCTATGGGCTGCTGCTCGCCTTCTGGGCGCTGGGGCTGGTCTGGGCCACCGACATCGGCGCCTATTTCGCAGGGCGATCGATCGGCGGGCCCCGGCTTGCGCCGCGGGTCAGTCCGTCCAAGACATGGGCCGGGCTGGCGGGCGGCGTTCTGGCGGCTCTCGTGCTGGGCTTCGTCCTGCACCGGTTCGCGCACCTGCCGATACAGCTGGCTGCGGCAAGTGGCCTGCTGGCGGTGGCGGCGCAGGGCGGTGATCTGTTGGAAAGCGGGATGAAGCGGCGCGCCGGGGTGAAGGACAGCGGCACGCTGCTACCTGGTCACGGCGGCGTCCTGGACCGGCTGGACGGCGTAGTCGCGGCGGCGCCGCTGGCCGCGGCCGCCTATCTGCTGCTGGTATTGCGCTGATGCGCAGGGTCTCGATCTTCGGCGCCACCGGGTCGGTCGGCATGTCCACGCTTGACCTGATCGGGCGGGCGCCGGATGCGTTCGAGGTCGTGGCGCTGACCGCCCATGCGGACGTCGATGGCCTCGCCGCTGCGGCGCGGCGATATGGCGCGCGGATCGCGGTCATCGGCAACGTTGCGCGCTACGACGCGCTGAAGGAAGCGCTGAGCGGCTCGGGCATAGAGGCGGCAGCCGGCGAACAGGCGCTGGTCGACGCGGGGCAGGCGGGCGCGGACTGGACCATGGCGGCGATCGTGGGGTGCGCGGGTCTCCGCCCGACCATGGCTGCGCTGAAAGCCGGCGGCACGGTCGCCCTCGCCAACAAGGAATCGCTCGTTTCGGCGGGTGCCCTGATGATGGACGCCGCGTCCCATTCGGGCACCAGCTTGTTACCTGTCGACAGCGAACATAACGCCATTTTCCAATGCCTTGCCGGAAGTCGTTTGGCAGATGTGGCAAGGATAATGCTGACTGCCAGCGGCGGCCCGTTTCGGACGCGTAGTCGCGAGGAAATGCGGGCCATTACGCCGGCGCAGGCGGTCGCTCATCCCAACTGGTCGATGGGCGCGAAGATCAGCGTCGACAGCGCGACGATGATGAACAAGGGACTCGAACTGATCGAGGCCGCCCATCTCTTTCCCATTGGTCTCGACCGGATCGAGATACTGGTTCACCCCCAATCGATCATTCACTCCATGGTCGAATACCGGGATCGCTCGACGCTGGCGCAGCTTGGTTCGCCGGACATGCGCATCCCGATCGCGAGCGCGCTCGCCTGGCCCGATCGGATGGAGACGCCATGCCAGCCGCTGGACCTGGCGCGGGTAGGACGGCTCGATTTCGAGGCGCCGGACGAGGAGCGTTTCCCCGCCCTCAGGCTGGCGCGGCAGGTGGCGGAGCAGGGCGGGGCGGCTCCCGCCATCCTCAACGCGGCGAATGAAGTGGCGGTCGCCAGCTTCCTCGAAGGGGCCATCGGCTTCCTTGATATTGCCATGATTGTGGAGGAAGTCTTGAACCGCTATAGCGCGCCTGTGCCCGCAGGGATCGACGATGTGCTGGAAGCGGATGCGCAGGCGCGTAAAATGGCAGGCCAAGTGATGGAAAGATTGACCGCTTGATCTACAATCCCGGTTTCCTGCTGACCGTAGTCGCATTTGTGGCGGTCATTGGGCCGCTCG
>DATEDR010000068.1:0-2728 GCA_035281605.1 Sphingobium sp. | reverse complement strand
GGGCCGGGTATCTCCATCAAGCTGTCGGCGCTCCATCCGCGTTATGGTCGTGCGCAGGCCGACCGGGTGATGGACGAGCTGTTGCCGCGTGTCCGGCAGCTGGCGATCATGTCCCGCTCCTACGCCATCGGCCTCAACATCGATGCGGAGGAGGCCGACCGGCTCGAACTGTCGCTCGACATTCTCGAAAGTCTGGCGCTCGACCCGGTGCTTGCCGGCTGGGACGGGCTGGGCTTCGTGGTGCAGGCCTATGGCAAGCGTTGCCCCTTCGTCATCGACTGGATCGTGGACCTTGCCCGGCGCGCGGGTCGGCGGATGATGGTGCGTCTGGTCAAGGGCGCCTATTGGGACGCGGAGATCAAACGGGCGCAGGTGGATGGGCTGGCCGACTTCCCCGTCTACACCCGCAAGGTGCATAGCGACGTCGCCTATATCGCCTGCGCGCGCCAGTTGCTCGCTGCGCCCGACGCGGTGTTCCCGCAATTCGCGACGCATAATGCGCAGACTGTGGCGACCATCCTGCATCTGGCCGGGCCGGATTTCGCTGTCGGCCAATATGAGTTCCAGTGCCTGCACGGCATGGGCGAGCCGCTTTATGAACAGATTGTCGGCAAGAATGGGTGGGATCGGCACTGCCGCATCTATGCGCCGGTGGGCACGCATGAGACATTGCTGGCCTATCTGGTGCGCCGGCTGCTGGAAAATGGCGCCAATTCTTCCTTCGTCAACAGGATCGCCGATCCCTCCGTGCCGGTCGAGGTGCTGGTCGCCGATCCGGCCGAGACGGTTCGCGCCATGGCGCATCCCGGTCAGGCGCATGCGCGCATCGCTGCTCCTTCGTCGCTTTATCCCGGCCGCCGCAATTCCCAGGGGATCGACCTGACCGACGAGCAGGCGCTGACGGAGGTGACGACGGCGCTTCGGGCAAGCGCCTCTGTCCCCTGGACGGCGGCGGGTGTGGGCGAGGGGCAGGAGCGGACGCTGTTCAATCCCGCCGACCGGCGCGACCGTGTCGGCTCGGTGCGGGAGGCCACGCGCGCAGAGGCAGTCGAGGCCGTCGCGCGGGCGTCACGCAGCGACTGGGATGGCGTTCCGGTGACCGAGCGCGCGGCGATGCTGGAGCAGGCCGCCGACGTGATGCAGGCGCGGATGGCGACATTGGCGGGGCTGATCGTGCGAGAGGCGGGTAGGTCGCTGCCCAACGCCATCGCCGAAGTGCGCGAGGCGATCGACTTTCTGCGCTACTATGCCGGACAGGCGCGCGCGGCAGTCGGACCGGCGCAGAGGCCGCTTGGCCCCGCCGTCTGCATCAGTCCATGGAATTTTCCGCTGGCGATCTTCACCGGTCAGGTCGCGGCGGCGCTGGCGGCGGGCAATCCGGTGCTCGCCAAGCCGGCCGAGGAGACGCCGCTCATTGCTGCGCAAGCGGTGCGCCTGCTGCACCAGGCGGGGGTGCCGGCGGATGCGCTGCAGCTTGTGCCGGGGGACGGCGAGGTGGGGGCCGCGCTGGTGGGCGCGGGAGAGACCTGCGCGGTCCTGTGCACCGGATCGACGCAGGTCGCCCGCTCGATCCAGCGCCAGCTCGCGCCGCGCCTGTCCTTGCTGGGCAAGCCCATTCCCCTGATCGCGGAGACGGGCGGGCAGAATGCGATGATCGTCGATTCCTCAGCCCTGGCCGAGCAGGTGGTCGCCGACGCCATCGCATCGGCCTTCGACAGCGCGGGCCAGCGTTGCTCCGCCTTGCGGGTGCTGTGCCTTCAAGATGAGATTGCCGACCGGACGCTCGCCATGCTCAAGGGCGCGCTTCGGGAACTGCGGATCGGGCGCACTGACAGGCTGGCGATGGACATAGGCCCCGTAATCACGGCCGAGGCGAAGGCGGCGATCGAGGCGCATGTCGAAACGATGCGGGCGCGGGGCTGCCCGATCGATCGGCTCGACCTGCCGGCCGGGACGGAGCGCGGGACCTTCGTCGCGCCGACGATCATCGAGATCGGGAGCGTGGCCGACCTGCGGCATGAGGTGTTCGGGCCGGTGCTGCATATTCTGCGCTATCGCCGTGAGGAGCTGCCGGCGCTGGTCGATGCGATCAATGCGACCGGTTACGGGCTGACCTTTGGCCTGCACACGCGGCTGGACGAGACGGTCGCGCGGGTCACGCGGGGGATCAGGGCGGGGAATATCTATGTGAACCGCAACATCATCGGCGCGGTGGTGGGCGTGCAGCCGTTCGGCGGCCGTGGCCTGTCGGGAACGGGGCCTAAGGCGGGCGGGCCGTTCTATCTGGGCCGCCTGCTGTCCACCCCACCGGTTTTTGCGCGGGAGTCGGGGAGGGGCGATCCGGCGCTGGCCGAATTTGCCGGCTGGCTGGATGAGCGGGGCGAGGAAGACTGTGCTGCCAGCGCGCGCCGCGCGGGCGAGGTTTCGCCACTGGGCGTTGAACGGGAGCTTCCCGGGCCGGTGGGTGAACGCAATCTCTATGCGCTGCACGGCCGAGGGCTCATCCTGCTGAAGCCCGCGACCCGCCGGGGTCTGTTCCAGCAAATGGCGGCGGTGCTGGCGACGGGAAATCGGGGCGTGATCGAGGGCATGGAGGTGCCTGCCGGACTGCCTCGGCCGGTCGCCGACCGTTTCCCGCTTTCGGCAGACGCCCCTTTGGCGGCGGCATTGGTGGAAGGGGAAGGTGAACGGATCGTCGCCGTGGCTCAAGCGCTGGCCGAACGGCCGG
>DATEDR010000067.1:0-7659 GCA_035281605.1 Sphingobium sp. | reverse complement strand
CAATGAGGGGAGGGGCAGCGTTGCCGTCGGGGTGACCGACGACCTGTCCGCGCGGATTTCCGCGGTCGAGCTGGTCAAGGCGGCGGTTGCGGCGCTCGGCGGGCAGGGTGGCGGCGGCCGTCCCGACATGGCGCAGGGCGGCGGCCCCGAAGGCGACAAGGCGGCGGATGCGATCGAGGCGGTGAAGGCCTGTTTGGCGAGCGTTCCGGCTTGAGATGCGGGCCTATCGTCCTGCGCGTGCTCGAATGACAGGAAAGGGTGGCTTGCGGGGATAAGCCCCTCCCTTTCAGGGGTGGGGCAGTGCCCCAAAGCCAAGTCCGGACAAGAACCCCCATCATCTTGTCAGACGGAGACCAACTTGCCTATCTGTCCGAGCGAAAACTTAGGGCACCTCGTCCGGTCGCAATCGCCGTAGTTTCGGCGCCGTTTCCATCTTCGCGGCGTCCTTGATCCCCATCCGAAGATCCTCGCGCGTCTGGTGGATGGACGCGATCACCGGGCCCATGGCGACGCCCAGATCGACCAGGGCGGTTTCGGCCAGTTGCAGGGAGCTTTCCAGCGTTTCCGGCACTGCATCGCTGGCGCCGGCCTGATACAGTTGAGCGGCATGGTCCGTGTCGCGGGCGCGCGCGATGATCGGCAGATCGGGAACCCATCCACGCACGCGCTTTGTCACCCGGATGGACAGGACAGGGTCGTCCATGGTCAGGATCAACGCCCGCGCATGCCCCAGCCGCAGCTTGTCCAGCATCTCGGTCCGCGATACGTCGCCAAATAGGATAGGATATCCGCTACGCCGTCCTTCGGCGACGACGTCCGGGTCGGACTCCACGACCGTGAACCGCTGGTTGTGGACCCGCAGCAGGTCGCAGACCATTCGGCCCACCCGGCCAAATCCGATGACGACCGCCGCTGCCTCCGTACTCTCCGGTTCATTCTCCACCATCTCCTCACCCAGCGCCATTTCAAGCCTTCGGGCAATGTCATGGCCAATCCGCGCGAGCACGGGCGTGATGGTGAGGCCGATCGCGGTCACGATCTGCCAGAATGCGGCAGTCGACGGCAGGATCAGCTTCGCCGTCGCCGCTGCTGCAAGGACGATGAGGGTGGTTTCGGACGGGCTCGACATGAGGACGCCGACCTCCAGCGCCACGCCTTTGCGCGCGCCCGACAGATAGAGCAGCGCCGCGGTGACGAGCGTCTTGGCCAGCACCACGCCGACGACCGCCAGAACCAGCGTCGGCCAGTTCGCCAGGATCACCCGCACGTCCAGACTCATGCCCACGGTGATGAGGAAGACGCCGAGCGCAAGGCCCTTGAAGGGCGCGGTCATCACTTCGACCTCGCCATGATAGTCGGTTTCCGCGATGAGCAGGCCTGCCAGCAACGCCCCGACGATCGGCGACAGGCCCGCCAGCGACGTCGCGAGACTGGACACGATCACCACCAGAAGGCTCGCGGCCAGGAACACTTCGGGGCTTTTGGTGCGCGCGGCCTGGCTGAAGATATGTGGCAGGACGATCCGCCCCAGGATCAGCATGACCGCGATGGTCAGCCCGCCCTTCATCAGCGTGCTGGCAAGCGCGCTCCAGGCGCCGCCGTCCGGGCTGGAGGCGACCGAAGGCGCCAGCGCGCCGAGCATGAAGATGATCGGGACCAGCGCGAGATCCTCGAACAGGAGCATGGAAAAGGCGGCGCGGCCGACCGCGCTTTGCGTGCCGACCATCGGCAGCACCACCGCCGTCGACGACAATGCCAGTGCAAGCCCAAGACCGAAGGCACCAGCAGGCGGCTGGCCGAGCAGATAGAGGCCAAGCGCGATCAGCGCCGCGCCGCCCATCAGTTCGGCGGCGCCTACGCCGAACACCTGCGTGCGCATCGTCCAGAGCCGCCGGAAGCTGAGTTCCAGGCCGATGGAAAAGAGCAGCAGGATCACGCCCAGTTCCGCGAATGGCTCGATGGCTTCCCGGTTGGAGATGGTGACGTGATAGAGCCAGGGATATTGGCTAACGAGCGCGCCCAGCCCCGACGGCCCGACCGCCAGTCCCACGAGGATGAAGCCGATGACCGGACTGATGCGGAAGCGGGCGAAGCCGGGGATCACTAGCCCGGCAGCTCCCAGGATCACCAGGGAATCGCTGAAACTTTGCGGATTGATCGCGCCGGCCATGCAGCATCATTGCGGCAAGTCACCGCAATAGCCAGCATTATAGACAGGAAGGGATTGCGGAGCAGTGGCTCCCTGGTGCGGACGGCGGGACTTGAACCCGCATTCCCAGGGGGAGGCGGATTTTAAGTCCGCTGCGTCTACCGATTTCGCCACGTCCGCGCGCTGCTTCCCCTGACGATTATATGCGTGCAGGTCAAGAACACTGCGCTTTAGTGCTTGGCGTTCAGCCGCTCCCGCATCTCCTTGCCCGGTTTGAAATAGGGCACACGCTTCGCGCAGACCGGTACCTGTTCCCCCGTGCGCGGATTGCGGCCCGTGCGCGCATCGCGCGGCCGCGTCGTGAAGGCCCCGAACCCCCGCAACTCCACGCGCCCGCCAGACGACAGGCGGTCGACAATTTCCTTGAAGAAGAGGTCGACGATCCTTTCGACCTCTTGCAGGCCGAGGTCAGGATTTTCCTCAGCCAAAGTCTGAATCAATTCCGAGCGTATCATTGGTCCTCCAGCTCCCCCTTCTGGTTCCCAGTTAATGTATAGTGAATCCCTAGACCTCTGACAATTATCCAATATCGGTAGCTACTTTCTCATTTTGGGATAAAAAAAGCCCGCCGGAAGTATTCCGGCGGGTTCTATTACCTTTGATAGATGTCGAAGGAGATTAGCCCTCGTTCTTGGCCTTGAGCGCTTCGCCCAGGATGTCGCCCAGCGACGCGCCGCTGTCGGACGAGCCATACTGTGCCACAGCCTGCTTCTCTTCGGCGATCTGCATCGCCTTGACCGAGAAGGTCGGCTTCTTGGCGCGGTCGAAACCGGTGACCATGGCGTCGAACTTCTGACCGATCTGGAAGCGCTCCGAACGCTGCTCGTCGCGGTCGCGGCCCAGGTCGCTGCGCTTGATGAAGCCGGTGGCGCCATCTTCGCCAGCCTGGACTTCCAGGCCGCCGTCGCGCACTTCCAGAACCGTCACGGTGACGATCGAGTTCTTGTTGAGGCCGGCAGCGGCAGCCGAAGTGCCGCCAGCGGCCGGGCCGCCACGCTCAAGCTGCTTCATGCCCAGGCTGATGCGCTCCTTCTCGACGTCGATGTCGAGAACGACGGCCTGAACCGTCTCGCCCTTGCGGTGCAGTGCCAGCGCGTCTTCGCCCGAAATGCCCCAGGCGATATCCGACATGTGGACCATGCCGTCGACGTCGCCGTCCAGGCCGATGAACAGGCCGAACTCGGTTGCATTCTTGACTTCGCCCTCGACGGTCGAACCGATCGGGTGACGTTCGGCGAAGCTGTCCCAGGGGTTGTTCTGGGCCTGCTTGAGGCCGAGCGAGATGCGGCGCTTCTCGGGATCGACTTCCAGCACGATGACGTCGACTTCCTGGCTGGTCGAAACGATCTTGCCCGGATGGACGTTCTTCTTCGTCCAGGACATTTCCGAAACGTGGACCAGGCCTTCGATGCCGGCTTCCAGTTCGACGAACGCACCATATTCTGTGATGTTCGTAACACGGCCCGACAGCTTGGCGCCGACCGGATACTTGGCCGAAGCGCCTTCCCACGGATCGCTTTCCAGCTGCTTCATGCCAAGGCTGATGCGCTGGGTGTCGCGGTTGATGCGGATGATCTGGACGCGGACGGTGTCGCCGATGTTGATCATCTCGTTCGGGTGGTTGATGCGCTTGTAGCTGAGGTCGGTGACGTGCAGCAGGCCGTCGATGCCGCCCAGGTCGACGAACGCGCCGTAATCGGTGATGTTCTTGACCACGCCCTCGATGATCTGGCCCTCGGCCAGCGTCTGGATGAGGCCGCTGCGCTGTTCGGCGCGGGTTTCTTCCAGAATGGCGCGGCGCGACACGACGATGTTGCCGCGGCGGCGATCCATCTTCAGGATCTGGAAGGGCTGCGGAATGTCCATCAGCGGGGTGACGTCGCGCACGGGGCGGATGTCTACCTGCGAACCGGGCAGGAACGCCACGGCGCCGTCGAGGTCGACGGTGAAGCCGCCCTTGACGCGGCCGAAGATGACGCCTTCGACGCGGGCGCTTTCGGTGAACTCGGCTTCGAGTTTGTCCCAGGCGGCTTCGCGGCGCGCGCGATCGCGCGACAGCATGGCTTCGCCATGGGCGTTTTCAACGCGGTCGACATAGACTTCGACTTCGTCGCCGACCTTCAGGTCAGCCTTCTGGCCCGGCGCAGCGAATTCACGCAGCGGCACGCGGCCTTCCGACTTCAGGCCGACGTCGATCAGCGCCATGTCGTTTTCGATGCCGGTAACGGTGCCCTTTACGACGCGGCCTTCGAAGCCGCCGTCCTCGCCACCGAGAGAATCATTGAGAAGCGCGGCGAAATCGTCGCGCGAGGGAAATGCCGTAGAGGCCATATAAAGGTCCTTCACTCATCATTGCTGGCCTGCCGGTTGTCTCCGGCGGTCTTTAGGCCAAACCGTCCGCGCAGCCGTATACGGCGCGGACATCCGGAGGACATCCGCACTGGCGGGCGCTCAGGGAGAAAAGCGAAAAGGGCGCATGGGCTTCCAAGCGCCGTCACTCAGGTCAGCCTTTGCGCTGACGTTCCAACTGGGCGTCCACAAGCGCGATTGCCCGCTGGACGGCCGCGTCTATAGTCAAATTGCTCGTGTCGAGCAAGTCCGCGCCGTCGGCCATGCGCAGCGGCGCGTGGTCGCGGCTCATGTCCCTCGTGTCGCGGGCCTGGATGTCCGCGATCAGGCTGTCCATGTCCGGGTGTCCGCCGTGGCTCAGGGCATCGTCGAAGCGGCGCTGGGCGCGAACATGGACGCTGGCCGTGACGAAGATCTTCGCGTCGGCGTCGGGCGCGATCACGGTTGCGATGTCGCGCCCGTCGAGGATGGCGCCGCCGGGCTGGGTCGCGAAGTCGCGCTGGCGCTTCACCAACGCCGTCCGCACGCTCGAATGGGTGGATACACGCGAGGCCAGCGAGCCGACCGCTTCGCTGCGCAGCGCCGTGTCCTTGAGAACCGCGTCGTCGAAATCGCAGGCGGCCAGCGCGTCGGATTCATGGTCGGGGTCGCCGCCCGCCTTCAGGACGGCGAGGCCGACCGCGCGATAGAGCAGGCCGGTATCGAGCACGGGCAGGCGGTAGTGTTTGCCGAGCGCCCTGGCGATCGTGCCCTTGCCCGATGCCGCGGGGCCATCAACGGCGATGATCATGATGCTTTGCCTTTCCGCAGCGCCTTGGCGAGGCCGATGAGCGCAATGAGGGCCCAGACGACTTCCAGCACCATAGACGCCATGTTGAAATGAACCGTCAGCGAATAGACCAGCAGCAATGAGCCGATCAGATTCAACAGATTGAAGATCGTGAAATTCAACAGCTTCGCCATGTTGCTATAGGCATAGGCGATGACCATCAGGCCGCTGCCGATCAGGCCTATGATATTGGCGAAGTCCAGCATCATGGCATGGCGCCAAGCGATTGCAGCAGCCCCGTGAAGCCGGGGAAGCTGGTCGCGACCGGGCGCATGTCATCCACGGTGAGGCCGCTGCTTGTCACAAGGCCGGCAACTGCGAAGCTCATGGCGATGCGATGATCGAGCGACGCCGCAATGACGGGCGTATTGCCGCCCGGAAGCGGCGCGCCATCGGTGCCTTCGATGACCAAGCCATCTTCGCTTTCCTGAACCCGGACGCCGATCCGGGCAAGGCCGGACGCCATCAGCGCGAGGCGATCGGATTCCTTGACCCGCAACTCGTCCAGCCCGCTTGTTCGCGTCACGCCCTTCGCAAAGGCGGATGCGACGAAGAAGATCGGGAATTCGTCGATCATGCTGGGCGCTATGCCGGGCGGCACATCGACGCCGGTCAACTGGCTGTAACGCGCCTGGATGTCCGCGACGGGCTCGCCGCCTACTTCCCGCTGGTTCAAGAAGCTGAGATCCGCCCCCATCGCCTTCAGAATGTCGAACAGGCCGGCGCGGGTCGGGTTCAGGCCGACATTGCGGATTATGATGTCCGAACCGGGGGTGATCAGGGCGGCGACGACCGGGAAGGCGGCGGAGGAGGGGTCGCCGGGCACCACGATCGATTGGGGGCGCAGTTCCGCTTCGCCCTTCAGCGTGATGATGCGCGTCCCATCGGCTTCCACCTCGACGTTCAGTTCGGCGCCAAAGCCCTTGAGCATCCGCTCGCTATGATCGCGCGTGGGAGTCGGTTCGATGACGCGGGTAATACCGGGGGCGTTGAGGCCCGCGAGCAGGACCGCCGATTTGACCTGGGCCGACGCGACGGGAAGCCGATAGTCCAGCGGCACTGCGGGGCACGCACCGCGCATGGTGAGCGGAAGCCGATCGCCGGGACTGGTCATGAAAGTCGCGCCCATGCGGGACAGCGGCTCGGTGACGCGCGCCATGGGGCGCTTGCTGAGCGATGCGTCGCCGATGAAGGTGGCGGTGATAGCGTGGCTGGCGACCAGGCCCATCAACAGGCGCGTGGATGTGCCGCTATTGCCCATGTCGAGTGCCGTCTGCGGCTGCAGCAGGCCGCCGACTCCGACCCCATGAATGTGCCAGACGCCCTCACCGTCCCGACGGATGTCGGCGCCCATCGCGCGCATGGCGGCGGCGGTCGACAGGACGTCCTCGCCTTCCAGCAGGCCTTCGACGCGGCTTTCCCCAACCGCCAGAGCCGACAGCATCAGCGACCGGTGGGAAATGCTCTTGTCGCCGGGGACGGTCACGACGCCCTTGAGCGGCGGCGCGCTCGTGAATGTCATCGGCAGGGGCTGGTCAGAAGAAGCGGTCACGGTGGGATCCGTTGCGAAGAACTGGAAAAAATGCGCCCGGCTTTTGACAGCGCGGTTCCGCTATGGCAAGGCGCCCGACGCTTCGCGGGCGACATTGTCGCGCCGCGTGATATCTGTCGAAGCACTCGCGAGAAGGACAAGGCCGTACATGGTCAAGGCTGAATGGGGCACGAAGCGTACCTGCCCAAAATGCGCCACGCGCTTCTATGACTTGGGCAATGACAACCCGGTCACGTGCATCAACTGCAGCACCGCCTGGGAACCCGAGCCGGTGCTGAAGTCGAAGCAACCACTTCCCTATGAGGAAGCGCCCAAGAAGGTCATCGAGACTGCCGATGGCGAGATTGAGACGGCAGACGACGATCTGGACCTGGATCTGGACGTCGATGACGATGGCGACTCGCCCGACAATGACGTCGATCTCGGCGGCGACGACGACCTGGGCGTCGAGGCGGGCGGCGATGACGACGGCGACGACAATTAATTGAATTTTGTGCTTGCAAGCGGGGAAGCTGCCTCCTAATGGCAGCGACCTCGCAAGGCGCCGGACCCAAACGGCGCTGACTGGATACGGGGCCTTAGCTCAGCTGGGAGAGCGCCTGCATAGCATGCAGGAGGTCAGCGGTTCGATCCCGCTAGGCTCCACCAAAAAAACTTGACAAGCCGTTTTGGCTTTGTTATGATATGAAAGTTGATTCTTTAAGAAGAGTCAAATTGCTC
>DATEDR010000066.1:0-2758 GCA_035281605.1 Sphingobium sp. | reverse complement strand
GGGCGAAATCGCCGGGGGCCGCCGTTCCGGCTGCGCTGGAGGAGCGGGAGGAAGGGCCAGCCGACGTCGCCGCCGCTGCAAACGTGTCGGCGCCGGCGGTGGCGGAGAATGCAGCGGCCATGGCGGAAGAGGAGGCGGAGCCGCCGGCGCCCCCTCCGGCCTGGACGGTGCAGCCCGGCGGCCATATCCGCTTTTCGGTGGACAATGGCGGCGAGACGATCAGCGGCGGTTTTTCGAAATGGACCGCGCGGATCAGGATAGACCCCGACCATCCGGACACGGCGGACATCCGGGTCGAGATCGACCTCGCCAGCGCCAGCGTCGGCGATGCCTATCAGAACGGGATGCTGGCGGGAGAGGAATTTTTCGGCATATCCGCCCATCCCCGGGCGATCTTCACCGCCAAGGGCGCGGAGCGGACGAGGGCAGGGCGTTATCGCGCGGCGGGCACGCTCAGCCTGAAGGGGGTCAGCCGGCCGCAAGCGATCCGCTTCGCCCTGTCCGGATCGGGCAAGACGCGCGCGGTTTCCGGCACCGCGACCATCGCCCGCCTGCCCTTTGGCGTGGGCACGGGCGACAGCGCGGCAGGACTGGCGCCGCGTGTCACGGTGACCTTCGCCTTCGACGCGCGGGCAGACTAGCGCATGGATTCGCCGCCGGACTTCTGCCAAAGCGCAACCATGACCGAAAAGCCGCAAAGCGTTCGCATCGAAGACGGGGTCTTTCTGGGCTTCGTCCTGGTGGTGTCCATCGCCTTCGCGATGGTCATCGAACCCTTTTTCGCGGCGATCCTGTGGGGCGTGATCGCCGCCATCCTGTTCGCGCCGCTCAACCAGAACCTGCTCTACCGGATGCCGGCCCGCCGCAACAGCGCCGCGGGGCTGACGCTGCTGCTGATCATCGCAGCCGTCATCCTGCCCGCGATCATCCTCGCCATCGCGCTGGTCCAGGAAGCGACGCTGTTCTACGGCCGGATCCAGTCGGGCGAGATCAACATCGCGCGCATGTTCGCGCAGTTCCAGGCGCAGCTGCCCGATTGGGCGTCCGCGTTGCTCGCGCGGCTGGGCATCACCAATTTCGCGACGGTGCGCGAAATGCTGAGCGAAGGGATCGCGTCGAGCTTCCGCACGATCGCAGCGCAGGCGTTCCAGATCGGCCAGGGCGCCTTCTCCTTCTTCGTGGCGCTGAGCGTGACGCTATACCTCACCTTCTTCCTGCTGCGCGACGGGCCCGTGCTCACCGCGCGCCTCGATCGCGCGGCGCCGCTGCGCGCCACCCACCGGCGCGCGCTGATCCAGCAGTTCGTCGTCGTCATCCGTGCCACGATCAAGGGCAGCCTGGTCGTCGCCATCGTGCAGGGCGTGATCGGGGGCGTGATCTTCTGGGCGCTGGGCATACCCGGGCCGCTGCTCTGGGGCGTGCTGATGGGTTGCTTCTCGCTGATCCCGGCGGTGGGCACGGGCCTGGTCTGGGCGCCGGTCGCGCTGTATCTGCTGGCGACGGGCGCGGTCGCCAAGGGCGTGATCCTGATCGCGTGCGGCATGTTCATCATCGGCATGGTCGACAATCTGCTGCGGCCGATCCTGGTCGGGCGCGACACGCGCATTCCCGACTATGTCGTGCTGATCACGACGCTGGGCGGCATCGACCTGTTCGGCTTCAACGGCATCGTCATCGGGCCGGTCATCGCCGCGCTGTTCATCGCGACATGGAATATCGTGACGCGGATGCGGACGGGAGAAGGGATCGAGGGGCCGCTGACGAAGGAAGGGGCGGCTTCCTGACCCGCTCGCCCGTCGACAAGTCCAGCGTGAACGGCGAGATAGCGGTTACAATTCCTCCAGCGCGGCGCTCGCCTCGACCCACGCTTCTTCCACCGCCTCCAGCTTCTTTTCCACGGAGGAGCGTTTGACCATGAGATCGGTCATGGACATGCTGGCCTCCGTGCCGGTCGCGGCCTTGGGGTCGAACAGCGCCTTGTCGATCCGGCTGCGCTCGGCGGACAGGGTCGCCATTTCCTTTTCCGCCTTGCTGACGGCGGCCTTGAGCGTCTTCTGCTTTTCCCGCCATTCGGCGGCGTTGCGCTTTTCCGCCTTGCGGTCGGGCCGGGGCGCGTCGTCGCCCTTCCCATCGGCCTTGCGCAGGACCAGGTCGGTATAATCCTCCAGGCTCCCGTCGAAGGGCTGCGCCGTGCCGCCGTCGACCAGCACCAGCCGGTCGGCAACCAGTTCGATCATGTGGCGGTCGTGGCTGACGATCACCACCGCGCCATTATAGTCGTTGAGCGCCTGGACCAGCGCCTCGCGGCTGTCGACGTCGAGGTGGTTGGTCGGCTCGTCGAGGATCAGCAGATGCGGCGCGTCGCGGGTGATGAGGGCGAGCGCCAGCCGCGCCCGCTCCCCGCCGGACATGCTGCCGACCTTTTGCGTGGCGCGCTCGCCTGAAAAGCCGAAGCGGCCCAGTTGCCCGCGGACGGCGGCGGGGGTCGCGCCCTTCATGACCCGCGCCATATGTTCGAGCGGCGTGTCGGTGACGTCCAACTCCTCCACCTGATATTGGGTGAAATAGCCGACATTCATCTTGGCGGAGCTGTTCATCGCTCCTTCCATCGGCTTCAGCTGCGCCGCAATCAGGCGGGCAAGCGTAGTCTTGCCATTGCCGTTGCGGCCGAGCAGCGCCAGCCGGTCGTCGGGATCGATGCGCAGATTGACGCGGCGCAGAATCGGCGTGTCGGTGTAGCCGACCGCCGCCATGTCCA
>DATEDR010000065.1:0-3760 GCA_035281605.1 Sphingobium sp. | reverse complement strand
GCGGCGCGAGACGCTGCACGCGAACATCGTCAAGCGGACGAAGATCATCTCCGATATGCGCCGCCGCATGGAAGGCGCGGGCTTCACCGAATATTCGACGCCCATCCTGACCGCGAGCAGCCCTGAAGGCGCGCGCGACTTCCTGGTGCCGAGCCGCATCCATGCCGGCAAATTCTACGCGCTGCCGCAGGCGCCGCAGCAATATAAGCAGCTGCTGATGGTCGCGGGCTTCGACCGCTATTTCCAGATCGCGCCCTGCTTCCGCGACGAGGACCCGCGCGCCGATCGCCTGCCGGGCGAATTCTATCAGCTTGACCTCGAAATGAGCTTCGTCACGCAGGAAGATGTGTGGAACACGATGGAGCCGGTGATCGCCCAGGTGTTCGAGCAGTTTGCCGAGGGCAAGCATGTGACCCCCGCGGGCAGCTTTCCCCGCATTCCGCATGCCGAAGCGATGCTCAAATATGGGTCGGACAAGCCGGACCTGCGCAACCCGATCCTCATCACCGACGTCACCCAGCATTTCGTTGGTTCGGGCTTTGGCATCTTCGCCTCGCTGGTCGAGAGCGGCAGCGTCATCCGCGCGATCCCGGCACCGGGCGCGGGCGCGGGTAGCCGGAAGTTCTTCGATGACATGAACAATTGGGCGCGGGCCGAGGGCTATTCGGGCCTTGGCTATATCAATATCAAGGATGGCGTGCCCGGTGGCCCCATCGCCAAGAATCATGGCGAGGAGCGGACGGCACAGCTGATCGACGCGCTGGGCCTCGGCCCCAATGACGGCGTGTTCTTCGCCGCGGGCAAGGAAAGTCAGGCGGCGAAGCTGGCCGGGCTGGCGCGCATCCGCGTGGGCGAGCAGCTCGACCTTATCGACAAGGATCGGTTCGAACTGTGCTGGATCGTCGACTTCCCCTTCTACGAATATGACGAGGAGGAGAAGCGGGTCGACTTCGCGCACAACCCCTTCTCCATGCCGCAGGGCGGGATGGAGGCGCTGGAGAATGAGGATCCGCTGAGCCTCAAGGCCTATCAATATGACATGGTCTGCAACGGCTATGAGATTGCGTCGGGATCGATCCGCAACCAGTCGCCCGAGCTGATGGTCAAGGCGTTCGAGAAGGTGGGCCTGAGCCAGCAGGATGTGGAGGAGCGTTTTGGCGGCCTCTATCGCGCCTTCCAATATGGCGCGCCGCCGCATGGCGGCATGGCGGCAGGCGTGGACCGGGTCGTGATGCTGCTGTGCGGCGCGCAGAATCTGCGCGAGGTCACGCTGTTCCCGATGAACCAGCGCGCCGAGGATCTGCTGATGAGCGCGCCGAGCCCGGCAGAGTTCAAGCAGCTGCGCGAACTGCACATCCGCGTGGTGGAGCCGCAGGCGAAGGCCTGAAACCATTTCGCTTCCGTGCTTGTTTAAGCCCCGCGCCTGTCGTCTAACAGGAGCGGGGTTTTTGCTCTCCGGGAGTGCTGCATGGCCATCGACCTCGCCGATTATGAGAAGGGCGCCAAGATCAAGGGCGATTATGAGGCGGAGTTGGAAAAGCTCCAGCTGCGCCTCGCCAAGATCCAGGTCGCGCATGTGATCCACAACCGGCGCAGCGTCATCCTGTTCGAAGGGTGGGACGCGGCGGGGAAGGGCGGCATCATCAAGCGGATGACCGCGGAATGGGACCCGCGCTATTATCGGGTCTGGCCGATCGCAGCCCCTTCGGACGAGGAGCGGGACCGCCATTTCCTGTGGCGCTTCTGGACCCGCTTGCCTGCGTCCCGCCACATCGCGATCTTCGACCGCAGCTGGTATGGCCGCGTGCTGGTCGAGCGGGTGGAGGGCTTTTGTTCCAAGCCGGAATGGAAGCGCGCCTATGACGAGATCAACGCCTTTGAAAAGCAGCAGGTCGATGCGGGCACCAATATCGTCAAGCTGTTCGTTCACATCACCCAGGAAACCCAGGACGAACAGCTGGCCCAGCGGCTCGACACGCCATGGAAGCGGTGGAAAACCGGTGCGGATGATTATCGCAACCGGGCGCGGCGCGACGCCTATCTCGAGGCGCTGCAGGATATGTTCGACAAGACCGACAGCAAATATGCCCACTGGCAGGTGATCGACAATAATCACCGCAAAGCTGGGCGGCTTGCGGCGCTTCGCCATGTTGCCAAGGCATTGGAAAAGCTGGTGCCGATGGATTTTCCCGCGGCCGATCCGGAAGTCGTCAAACTGGCGGCGGCCGCTTTCGGCTATGCCCCTGCGCCAAAAACTGCCTGAATACAGCCGCTTGTCATAAAAGTGTCATCAAAACCTAACTTCACATTTACCATTGCTGTCCTAATCGACCGGCATGTACGCAAGCCGATTGCTCGATCCTGTGCCCTCCTGTCTTCCCGTTGCCGCGGGAGGCGATGGGCTACATCTGGCCGCGGCGGGGCCGACCATCCGCCTGGGCCGCCCGCTGAGCGAGGCGGTGGACCAATTCCAGCATGATCCGCTGCTGCGCCTGCTGCCGGTGTTGGACGCGCAGGACCGGCCGGCGGGCGCCATCTACGAACGCGACATGCGCCGGATCCTGTTCAATCCCTTCGGCCATGCGCTGCTGCGCAATCCGAGCTTCGGCGGCAGGCTGGACGATCATGTTCGTCCCTGCGCCAGCGTGGAGCGGAGCGCCAGCGTGGAAACGCTGGTCGATCTCTATGCGGCGCAGGGCCAGTCCTGCGAGGGGCTGATCATGGTCGAACAGGGTCGCTATGTCGGGGTGGTCGGCGGGCAGCTGCTGTTGGGGCTGGCGGCTGAGCGCGACGCGAAGGTCGCGATTGCCAAGGCAGCGCGACTGGAGCGGATCACGGAGGAAAGCGCGACCTTTCGCCGCGATATAGAAGCGCTGGCCGCCGACCTGGTCGGCATGGCCGATATGTTGTCGCGCTTCGCTGCCGAAGCGGTGGACCAGGCCGCGCATAACGGCCAGGCATCGGCCGGCATGGCAGTGGCGGCGGCGCAAACCGCCGACACTCTCACCGGCATCGCCGCTTCGGGCAAGGAACTGGGCTTGTTGTTCCAGTCGATGGAAGGCGAAGTGCGGCATGCCGGTGATGCCCTTCGTCTCGCGGTGGAGCGGACCCGCCTGGGTTCCGCCCAGACGCGCGGCCTCATCGTCGAGGCGGACGGCATCGGGGACGTCACGGCGCTGATCGACACCATCGCCCGGGCGACGACCACCCTGGCGCTCAACGCCGGGATAGAAGCGGCCCGCGCGGGAGAAGCGGGGCAGGGCTTTGCCGTAGTCGCGCGCGAGGTGAAGATGCTAGCGGGCCAGACGCGCGACGCGGCGGCGGAGATCGCCAGCCGCATCGATCACATCCGTGCGACCGTCAGCGACGTGGCCGCCGGCCATGCCCATATGGACGGCGCTATCGCGACGGCGCACCAACTGTCCCTGTCTGTGTTCGATGCCGTAACCCGTCATGCGGCTTTCAGCCAGGCGATCGCCGGCAGCGTCGAGGAAGCGGGCGCGTCGAGCGCGCATATCCGATCCAGCGCCAGTCAGATCAGCGAAAATGCCGCGGCGGCAGCGGCAGGGGCGCAGGCGATGCGGGGCGCCGCGGGCAGGTTGGCGGCGGAAACGCACCGGCTCGATGACCGGGCGAGCGCCTTCATCCGGGCGATCCGTACAGCCTGAGTGGTAAAAGGCTGGCTTATGGCGGAAATGCGGCTAGGCTTCCTCTCCCATAAGAAGGAGAGGATTGCATGCTCGTCATGTTCGTGGGCGCC
>DATEDR010000064.1:0-20539 GCA_035281605.1 Sphingobium sp. | reverse complement strand
CGAGAATCTCAACCGTAGCATCCTCGCGGGAATCCTTCATGTTCAGGCTCCAACGGCGACGTCGTTTCGTAGCGAGGAACGAATAGCCGCCCGGCTCCTGCCGGCGTGAAAGTCGCACAGCGCGTTCACCCGGTTGATGGCTGGACAACATCGTTTCTGGTCAACATGCTTCCCGCACAGCGGCAGGCAAGGGGAATTCGAGATGGTTTTGGATGAGGCCGTGGCGAGCCAGGCGCTGAATCGCTCCTCGCCCGAGATCACCGCGAAGGACGCTCCTCCGCTCGAGGAAGCCGCTCAACCATTATCGCCCGCCACGGCTCAGATCTTCCCACGGTAATTTCCAATCATAATCCCGCATTGTAGGACTTTCGATGACTGAATATACCCTGACCCTTTCCTGCCAGGACCGGCCCGGCGTCGTCTCGGCGATCTCGACCCGCATTTTCGAAATGGGCGGCAATCTGCGTGAATCTCAGCAGTTTGACGATCCGGAAACCGGCTTGTTCTTCATGCGGGTCGTCTTCGTTGCCGACAAGTCGATAAGCGATCTCGAAGCGGGATTGTCGGATGTCTTTGGCAGGTTCGGAATGACGGCGGAACTGCGGCCGGCACAGCATCGGCAAAAGGTTCTTCTTCTGGTTTCGAAATTCGATCACTGCCTTGGCGACCTTCTCTACCGCACGCGGATCGGTGAACTGCCGATGGACGTCGTCGGCATCGTTTGCAATCATCCGCGCGAGGTCCTCAAGATCTCCGTCCTGGGCGATATCCCATTTTATCATCTGCCGGTAACCAGGGATACGAAGTCGCAGCAGGAAGCGCAGATCAAGCAGATCGTCAACGAAACGGGCGCGGAACTTATCGTTCTGGCCCGCTACATGCAGATCCTCTCCGACGATCTCGCCGGCTTCCTCTCCGGCCGCTGCATCAACATCCACCACAGCTTCCTGCCGGGCTTCAAGGGCGCAAAACCTTACCATCAGGCGCATGCGAAGGGGGTGAAGATCATCGGCGCGACCGCGCATTATGTCACCGCCGATCTGGACGAGGGCCCGATCATCTCGCAGGATGTCGAGCATATCAGCCATAACGACACGCCTGAGGATCTTGTGCGGAAGGGACGAAGCATCGAGCAGCGTGTGCTCGCCCGCGCCGTTCTCTACCATCTCGAGCAGCGCGTGCTTATCAATGGCACCAAGACCGTCGTCTTCCGGGATTGATTTCGCACTTCGGCGGCCAGACCATGGGGGGGAACTAGCGTGCAGGATCCGGCAGCTGTCATTCGAACCGGTTCGATGGGGCCTGCCCAGCTGCGCGCGGTGCTGATCGGCATCATCATCAATGCGATCGACGGCTTCGACGTGCTGTCGATTGCATTCGCCTCCCCCGGCATCGCGGCGGAATGGCAGATCGAGCGCGCCGCGCTTGGGGTCGTCCTGTCCATGGAGCTGGTCGGAATGGCTTTGGGCGCGCTGTTCATCGGTCGCCTTTCCGACCGGATCGGACGACGATCCATGCTGCTGCTCTGCCTGGCGCTGATGACCGTCACGATGGTGATGTGCGCCACTGCGCAGAATGTCACGACGCTCGCCTTCTGGCGCCTGATAACCGGGATCGGCCTTGGCGGCGTGTTCCCGGCTCTCAACGCGATCGTCACGGAATTTTCCAACGATCGCCGTCGGGACCTTTGCGTCTCAGCGCTCGGCGCTGGCTATGCCGCAGGCGCCGTGCTGGGCGGGAGCGCGGCTGCTCTGCTGCTGACCCATTTCGACTGGCGTTCCGTCTTCATCCTGGGCGGAACCCTGACCTCGATCGTCGCGCTGATGACCTTTCTCTGGGTGCCGGAGAGCGTCGCGTTCCTGACACACAGCCAGCGCGCAGACGCTCTGGAGAAGATCAACCGGACCTTACGGCGCTTCGGCCACGCGGAAATCGCCGGCCTCGCCAGCCGCCCCGCCGACACAAGTCCCAGGCCGTCGATCGCCAGGCTCTTCTCGCCCGAGCTGGCGCGCAACACGATGTCGATGCTGCTCGCCTATCTGTTTCACATATCCACCTTCTATTTCGTGATGAAATGGACACCCAAGATCATCGCCGACATGGGACACTCCACCTCCTCGGCGGCCTTGACCCTGGTTTGGGCGAATGTGGGTGGCATTATAGGATGCCTCATCCTCGGCCTGCTCGCCACGCGCCTTCAGATCCGCACAGTGACATTCGGCGCGATGCTGTTGACGACCCTCTTTGTCATAATATTCGGCCGCAGTTCGCCTGAATTGGAGCAGCTTATGGCCTTGGCAGGCGCCACGGGCTTTTTTGCCAGCGCGGCGATCGGCGGACTGGGCGCCGTGATGGGCCGCAGCTTCCCCCACGAATTGAGGGCAAGCGGCATAGGGCTGGTCATGGGCATTGGCCGGGGCGGCGCGGCCCTTTCCCCCATCGCCGCCGGTTTCCTGTTCGGATCGGGGATGACCTTGCCGGGCGTGGCGCTGGTGATGGGCATGGGGTCTGCAATCGCTGCGGCGTTCCTCCTGCTTTGCCGACCGCGTTATTGATCCGGGCGACGCATAGCACTGGATAAATCCCTGCCCGAGACCGGCGGGGATGGCGCGGGACCACCCGCCTCAACGCCGGGGCGCCGTCCTACTCCTTGCGGCCGATGCGGGACGGCTCGTGCCTTGCCGCCCCGCATCGATCAATATCCTCACATCAGGACTGCTGCTGCTGCCCTTGATGCGAGCAACCGTTACAGATTCTCGCTTTTGTTGACCCGCTTGAAATAGGGCGACGGTGCGATGCGACCGCGGATCTCCCGGATCTGATGCTTGTCGACCACGGGACGTTCGGAGTTTTTCTCGCCCCACAGGACGACGACCTCCGTACCCGGTTCGGCATGTTCGATGTCGACCACCGACGGCGAAATCATGCATCCGGCATTGACGGAGAAGGACAGGCACTGGGAGATGCCGATATGATTGCCATTCTTGCGGATCGTGTCGGACTGGAAGGTCGCATACATGGGATTTGGTAATTTCATGTACATGCCGCCATTTCCGGGATCGGTCAGCGCCGAACCGAAGCATGCCAGCACGTCATCATTGTTCCATTCCAGCGTCACGCGCTTGCGCCGCGGGTTCTCGACGATCTTGCGCACTGCATCGCGGCCGACAAAATCATGTTCGAAGTCGATCAGCCCCTTATAGCCCATCTCGACCGGTTCCAGATAATAGTCGGCGATGTCGTCGCTATGGTAGCTGCCCCCCAGCGACGCGATCGATTCAAGCGCATTGCCGCTGAGCCACTCCCGATAGGGCTTCATCTCGGCCCCGTCATAGATCGCCGGAAGGGGCAAAGGCATCCAGCCCGATTCCTGCGAAGGGGTGGTCATCGCCATATAGCCGACTCTGCGGAAACCATATTTCCTGCCCGTCTCTTCGAGCGCCGCGACGATATCGGCCTTGCTGGCCCACGGACCATAAATTTCGAAACCCGCTTCGCCAGCCATGCCATGCCGCAACGCGCGCACGGGACGGCCTGAGATCTTGAATTCGCCGATGTGAAAGAACTTGATGTCCGGGAGCGTCTTGTCGGTCACTTCCTGCATGAGAGCGAGGGCTTTAGGGCCTTGAACCTGGATCCGGAACTCGTCCGGCGAATCCCCGCTCCGGCCGTAAAAGCTCTCTCGCCGCACCACTTCGACGTTGAAGTTGCCGGTTTCTGCGTTGAACTGGACCCAATGGATCGCAGACGGCGCGCCCACCAGGCGCACATGATCCTCAGCCTCGCGGAAAGCGATGACGTCGCCGATCATGTAGCCGTTATGTCCGAGGAAAATGAGCTGCTTGCCGCGCAGGACCGGAAAAGGATCGAGCTTGTTGGTGGCCAGACCTGCAAGCAGCTTCACGCAATCGGCGCCGCGAATGTGAAGCTCGGTCATGTGGAACGACATATCGACCAGCACGCAGTCCTGCCTCCAGGCCCGCTGTTCGTCACGCCAGCTGGTATGCTCGGGCGGAATGTTCGGGAATACGAATGCGCCCACCGGCGAGCGCCGGAGAAGCTTCAACGGGCTTCCGGCTTCCTGAATCCTGGCTTCTAGGCTTTTCGCCCCATTAGCGACGTCGGCCATATTGCATCTCCTTTTCGTGTGCGCTTTTTTTCTCGCGCGCCCTCGGTCCCGATCCTTCCCGGATCACGAACGAGGGCGCGTATGGGACGGGTTGTTGATGGTCTCGGACCGGCGCTTATCCCCGCGCCCTTTGTTCAACAAATTGCTTGAATGTCGTCGGCGGTCGACCCAGCAGCCATTCCAGCACATTGCTGTTACTCCGCAGCCCATATTGGCTGTAAAGTTCCGACATGGCAGTGAATCCCGCCCGCGCATAAACGTCCTGGAGATTGTAGATTTCCAGGAACAGGTCGACATCCACATGCTCGCCATAGATGCTGGACCCGGTCGCCTCGTTATAGACGCTGACCAGATCATTTACCGAGAGATAGTCGGCACTGGAAACCTCATAGGTCGCTTCCTTGTGCTTTTTCTCTTCCCTTATGATCTTCGCCACCACCTCGGCAATATCCTGCGGCGCCACGAACGACAGTCTCGACTCCACGGCGTAATAGGACGAATATTTTTCAGCCTTCAGATCCAGGCCGGAAAAGAAATTATACATATAGCTGGGCGGCTGAAGGATGGTGAAGTTCAGATCATCCGACGATCCCCGGTGCATCAGATGTTCTTCGATGCGCCGTTTGGAATCATGGTGGAGAAGCGCGCTGATGCAGGGGTGCGCGACGGAATGGAAGATGAACTGTTTGATGCCCGCCTTGACGCTTTCGTCGATGACATATTTGCCGATATAATATTCGCTGGCGACGAAGGGGGGCGAGATGAACACCACCTTGTCCACGCCGTCGAGGATGCGCCGTATATCGCTCAGCCGGTTGAGGTCCGCTACCATGACGTCTTTCACGCCAAGACTGGCTAACTCCTCCACGCGTGGGTTAAGGTCGGTCGCACGCACGTCGTGGCCCTGTTCTACCAGGGCACGGACGATGTGGCGCCCCGCATTTCCGCTGGCACTCGTGACAAGTATCATATTTTACTCTCCGACGGGTCGATGACAGGGTCGTTCGGCGGGGCCAAGGTGCGGAAGGCCCGCCCCGCCTCGCCACCCTTTAGAAGTTGACGGTTGCGCGCACGCCGTAGGTCCTTGGCGGTGCCATGGAACGGAACACAAGGTCCGGGCTCGGCCCGATCCCGAACAATTCACGGAAGCCATTCTCCACGAATACGTTGGAGCCGGAATAGACCGCATTGTTCGTTATGTTCCGCACATAGGCGGTGATGGAAAATACATTATCCGGGGCGGTATAGGTCAGGTCGGCATTCAGAAGGACATATCCCTTGTCGCGCGCGTTCGGCGAGTAGAATTCGGACGACAGATAGCGGGACGATGCGAACGTGCCGCCGACATTGGCAATGACATCCGCGCCGCCGGCCAAGGGAAACTTGTGCTGATAGTTGACCGCGCCCGACCAGTCCGGCGTGCGGGGCAGCGGTGCTCCGGCACAATCGAGATTGCGAACAGTGGCGCTGCCGGTCGTGATCGGGGTTGCACCCAGAGAACATGGCGCCCCATATTTCACGGTCGGCAGAAGCGCTTCGGGAATCTGGATGACGAACTTCGAATAACGCGCGTGATTATAGTTCACGTTAACCGACAAACTGTCGTTGGCCGTGGGTTGCCAGATGATGTCCGCTACGGCGCCATAGGGGTTGGCCGAACCAATGTTGCGCGTCGCATAGGCGATCGTGCCCGTAGATGTGTAGCCGGCGGCGGCATTCTGCTGATCGCGATATTGCCAGTAGTAGGCCGCGAGGTTGAGCTGAAGGGTGTTGTTGAAGAAGCGATTTCTGATGCCGAGGTCAAAAGACGTCAGTCGTTCCGGACGATAATTATTGTCGTCGTTGACTTCGGGGACATAGAAGAATCCGCCCGCCTTATATCCTTTCGCAGCGGTGAAATAGAGCATCGATGTTGGACCGACATCATATTCAAAGCCGCCCTTCCATGTGAAGGCCTTGAAAACCTTGCGACCGTCTTGGTCAAAGGGCGACCCGACGGCAGCAGGCACTGCCAAGTCCGCCACGAACCCACTGAACCGCACCAGGTCGCGGGTATAGCGGCCGCCAGCGATCACCCGAAACTCTGGCGTAACGCTGAACGTCCCTTCCGCAAAGGCGGCGTAGCTGCGGTTGAGGGACTGGATGTTCGAATTGGAGCTGAACAGTTGGATGCCTGCATTCGGCTTCGTGTTCAATCCGAACTGATCGAAGTCCGTCCGGTCATTGAAGTAGAAGACGCCAGCCGTCCACTTCAGTCGATCGCTCTGGTTGCCAAGCCGGGCTTCCAGCGTCGTCTGCTTGGTGACTTGCGGATCCTGCAGCAATTGCAGGCCGAAGGCGTTGGTCAGGTTGCGCAGTTTCAAATAGCGATAGCCAGGAAGGACCGTCAATGTCGCGAAATCGCCAAGACGGACATTCAGCTCGGCAGAAAAATCCCATTGCGTCTGGTCGATATAGGCGCTGTCGGGCGCATATTCGACGGCAGTGCCTGCGCTGGTGAACTGAAGGATCGCCTGGTTGATGGGATCCGTGACCGACGTCCGCGTCCCCGTGCCGGGCTGCGGGGGCCACAGGACGGCGCCGGCGCCGTTCCCGCCAATATGGGCGTAATCGCCATAGAGGCGCAGGTTCACGTCCTCGCTCGGCTCCCAATAGGCCTGAAGGCGGGCTGCCTGCCGCACGTCATCGTCGGTCCCGTCCGACAGATAGCCGTCCCCGTCGATCAGGTTGAACGCACCGCGGACAGCAAGCGTGCTGGCCAGGGGCACGTTGAGGGCACCGGTCAGCCGCTTGGAATCATAATTGCCATAGTCAGCGGTGACATAGCCTCCAAATTCCTGGGTGGGCCGATTGGTGAGCAGATTGACGGCCCCGCCCGTAGCGTTGCGGCCGTAGAGCGTACCCTGCGGACCAGTCAGCACCTCGACGCGCGCCAGATCGTAGAAATTGTGGCTGATGGCCGATGTCTGGCCGATCACCACGCCATCTACGGAATAAGAGACAGCCGGCTGGGCGAGGCCGTTGCCGGCAAAGTCACCGGCGCCGCGGATATTGGTTTGCGTGAAACCGCCCGTCTGCGCGACCGAGATCGAGGGGTTGGTCTGGGCCAGGTCCCTTGCTTCCGTCACGCCGCGCCGGATGAGATCCTCTCCCGTGACGACCTGAATGGACAAGGAGGAGCGCTGAATATTTTCCGACCGTCGCTGCGCCGTAACGACGATATCGCTGATCCCGGACTGGGGCGCGGCGCTCTCCCCGGAGGCAGCCGCCTCCTGCGCAAAAGCCGAACCATGAGCCGCAAGGGCAATGATGATCGATGCAGTCGATAGAAGATAAGGTTTCATGCACTTCCCCCAATATATCTATGTGTTGTAAAGAGCGTTTATCTGTATCGATGTCGCCGACATCAGCCGTGGAGGTAGTTCCAATCTCCGTCGGTGAACCCTTCTATATTGTCTTGATGTTTCCCAATTCCCGGGATCATGAAAAAAGGGACGCATGCTCCAGTTCACGCGTCCCTTGCTGATCTACCGAACTTCACGCTTCACGATCATTCTTTCGTCCGTGAAGCGCCCATGGTCCATTATCAGGTCGCCATCGAGCTGGACCGAACATTCCCGCATCGGCGCGTCGATATGACCCTTGGTGGCGCGATTACCTCCGCCTTGCGTGTTGGGTCCCGTGGAAAACAGGAAGTTGCCGGCAAAGGCGCGCGCGGATCCTTGTGCCCGTTCCGGATCATCACCGTAGAGCGCGATGTTGTCCCAGCGCGCATTGGGATTCATGCCCCATCCAAGATGGGATATGGCATAACCATCCATGTCGTCGGGACCGGCACGATTGTCTTCCAGCCAGTGCTTGATCAGCTTGGCGTCGAGACCACCTTCGATTTCACGGACATACCCATCGCGGATCGTCAGGCGAATATCATTCTCGACATACCGCGTGTAGGGCAGCACTATGATGTCGCCCGACTGGATGACCACGGTACCATTGGCTGTGCCTTCGTTGGGATAGGTGAGGACGTGGCCGCCGCCCCAATGGTCGACGCGCCCCGGTTCGTCGGCATAGCCATATTGCCAGGAGGTTTCATAATCGCCGATCTGGACGGACAGATCCGTGCCCGCATCGCTCGTGATCCGCATCGTCCTGGCCTTCGACAGGCGATCGCCGGCGAGCAACAGCGCCTCCTTGAGGCCCTTGGGCGACATCGCCGCTTCCAGATCGTCCGGATGGTCAATCACGATAAGGACCCGCGTGCCGCTGTCGCGAACCACTTTCAGCCATTTGGTGAAGAACGGAACGTGCAGCGCGACAAGCAGATCGGCAGCGGCAAAGGCTTCAACCGTGCCCTTGCATGACCCGACCGTCTCGACGCCTACCTTCGTCCAGACCGGTACATTATTGACCCGAAGATCATAGATGTTCGCGCCAAGCTGTTCAGCAGCGGCAAAGGCGGCGCCCACATATTCGGGGCGGGACGCAAGATCGCTCAATATGGCTATGGTCTCGCCGGGCTTCACATTGCAGAGTTCGAACTGCTTTCGGAAAAGCTCCGTCAGCTTGAAGTTGTTGATAGACTGCGGCCTCATGAAAGTCCCTTCATCCCAGTTAATCTGTTTAAAATGGACTCGCCCCTACTCCGAAACCATCGGGAGGATGCGATCGCGAGAACAAATGATGTGGTGTTGCATCGCTTCGAATGCAGCGTTTTGATCTCGAGCATTAAGGCCAGCGAGGATGGCCTCATGCTCATCAATTGCTTCAGAGGTGATCCGTGAATTCCTGACCAGCCTGAAAATGTGAATATGCGTGTGCAGGCGGTCCAGTGCGTCAGCCAGGAAGCCATTTCCGCTGGCCTGCGCAAGGACCGCATGAAATTCGGCGTCCTTGCGGGCGAACTCGCCATAGGCATGCTGGGCATTGTCTCGCAGCGCGGCCATCTCCGCGTTCAGGCGATGCAACTCGTCCAGCACCGGCTCAGTCATGAGTACGGCCGCGGCGCCCGCCCCCGCCGGCTCCAGCAACAGCCGGATCTCGAAAAGCTGTTCTACCTGACGCCTGGTCAACTGCGGCGAGGCGCGGTGGCCGATAAGATGGGACTTAGTAACTAGGCCATCCGCTTCCAGACGACCAAGTGCTTCGCGAACAGGGGTCTGCGATACGCCGATTTCACGTGCCAAAGAATCGACGACTATCTTCGAACCTGGCGCGATGTCGAGGCACGTAAGGCGATCGAGGATGGCGTTATACACTTCATCGACCAACGCCAGTGGCCTAGATATTTGATAAACGGGCGTCTCTTCAGGCGACAATCTTTATCTCCACTCTCTTGACCGCCCGCCGACGGTAACATAGGTAGACCCTGTGTCAATACTATTTCCTATAGGATATGATCGATGATCGTTTCGGCGGCTGACGTACAGCTGACGGGGGTCGCTGCGTTGCACCGCGCTGGCGTGCCGCTCGAAAATGCGAAGCTGCAAGTCGATCTTCTGCTCGAAGCCGAACTGCGCGGCCGCGCCTCACACGGGCTGCTCCGATTGCCCCGCCTCGTGCGGAGAATTGGCAATGGCGTTGCCGATCCAGTGACCAGCGGCACCCAGCAATGGGTTCGCGAGGCCTTTCTCGAAGTCGACGGCATGATGGGCCTTGGCCCTGTCGTCGGTTGTGCAGCCCTGGAAGCGGCCATCGAGCGGGCGCGCGTAACGGGCGTGTGCGTGGCAGCGGTTCGCAACAACAATCATCTCGGCATGATTGGCTGGTATGCCGAACGGGTGGCCCGACGGGGGCTGACGGCGATTATCCTGTCGACGAGCGAAGCGCTGGTGCATCCCTGGGGTGGACGGCGGGCCGCGCTCGGCACCAATCCGATCGCGATCGGCGTGCCGGCGGACCCCGAACCCTTTGTCGTCGACCTGGCGACCAGCAAGGTTTCGATGGGCCAGATCCACGATCACGCGAACCGGGGTGAACCCTTACCCGAAGGCTGGGCGCTCGATGGCGATGGCAATCCCACCACTGACGCCGCGGCGGCGCGGCAAGGCGCCATCGCCCCCTTCGGCGAGGCCAAGGGATACGCCCTGGGGCTTGCCTTCGAAGTGCTGGTCACGTGCCTGACCGGCGCAGCTATCGGAAATCAGGTGGCCGGGACCCTGGATTCGACGCAGGTCTGCAACAAGGGCGATCTATTCATCATCATGGATTCTCATCGTGCCACGTCCGCCGCCGGCATGATCGGTGCGTATCTGGACGAGATCAGGAACGACGCGGCTGCTTCAGGCTTCGATCGGGTGGCGATACCCGGCGATCGTTCGGCCGAGATGCGCGCGACGCGGCTGCTTGAAGGCGTCCCCGTCGCGGACGACGTCTGGCGGGAAATCATGGCCTTGTCGCGCGCTTGAGCGTACAACAGGAGAATTAGGGTTCGCATGGCATATCTCGGCGCAACACGAGCACCCCGGAATATCATTTTCGGCGAAGGACAGCGCAGGGCGCTCGGCGCCGTGGCGCGAAGCCTGGGCTCAAGGATATTCGTCGTTACCGACGCTCGCATGTCTGGCGACAGAAACTTCACGGACCTGATGGACAATTTGGTTCAGAACGGTCTGCACGTCACGATATTCGACGAGGCCCAGCCAGAGCTGCCTATAATCTGCATCGATCAATGCGTGGCAGCCGCCAAGACGGCGGCACCGGACATGATCTTCGGGATAGGCGGCGGGTCTTGCATGGATCTCGCCAAGGCGACTGCCCTCATGCTGGCCCATGGCGGAGACATCAGGGATTATTTCGGCGAATTCAAGGTGCCGGGACCGACAATTCCCCTGATCCTGATGCCGACCACCGCGGGCACATCGTCGGAAGTGACCCCGATTGCCGTGCTCAGTCATCCTGACAAGGCAGTGAAGGTGGGGATCTCCAGCCCCTTCATCCTTGCGCATACCGCCATCTGCGATCCAGAACTGACCTATGGCACGCCAGCCAGCCTCACGGCGATCGCGGGGGCGGACGCATTGACCCATGCCATTGAGGCTTTTACCGCCGTTCGTCGCCCCGCCGACCCCGAATTGACCAACAAGCGCGTGTTTATCGGCAAGAACGCGCTGTCGGACCACCATGCGATCGAGGCGATCCGGCGGATCTCCCGCAATCTGCCACGATTGTGCGGGCAAGATGATGATCCCGAAGCGCGCAGCGAAGTCATGTTCGGCACACTGCTCGCCGGTCTTGCCTTTGGCACTGCCGGCACGGCGGCCGCGCATGCGATCCAGTATCCGATCGGGGCCCTGACGCATACCGCTCATGGCTTGGGCGTCGCCTTGCTGATGCCTTATGTGATGGATTTCAATCGCTCTCACCGGATCGCCGAAATGGCGCAAATCGCTGTCGCCATGGGCGAAGCCGATCAAGGGCGTTCGCCTGATGATCTGGCGTTCGCAGCTATCGGGCGCGTGGCTTCGCTGATGTCGGCAATCGGCATCCCCAGGACATTGGCTGATATCGGCATCGTAGCCGAACAGCTCCCGTCCATAGCCGAGCAGTCCATCGCCATCGAACGGCTTGTCCTCAACAACCCGCGCCCCATCGACCTTCCTGGGATGAACGAGATCGTCAACAACGCCTTCAACGGCAAATATTCGAATGCGAGCGTATGACTATGGCTAATCTGGCGGCATCATGGCGGGAAACGGTACGGATCGAAGACCTGCCGACCGGCCTGTACATTGCGGGCGAATGGCGCGAAGCCGCGTCGCAGAAACGCGTCCCGGTCAACAATCCGGCGGATGAAGAGGTTCTCGCGACGATTGCTTGCGGGGATGTGGAAGACGCGCTTGGGGCTGTCGATGCAGCCGCGGCGACGTTGAAACAATGGTCATCTGCCCCTCCCCGTCAACGCGCGGAGATTCTGCTGGCCGCTTACCGGATCATGATGGATCGGATCGACTGGCTCGCCACCTTGATCACGATTGAAAACGGCAAGTCGTTGAACGATGCGCGGGGCGAAGTCAGATATGCGGCCGAGTTTTTCCGCTGGTATTCCGAAGAAGCCGTCCGCATCAATGGGGAGGTAGCCATCGCACCGGGCGGCGCGAACCGGATGATCGTCCAGCACCCGCCGATTGGCGTCTGCCTCCTCATCACGCCGTGGAACTTCCCGGCAGCAATGGCGACCCGCAAGATCGGACCGGCGCTGGCCGCGGGGTGCACCTGCATATTGAAGCCCGCGCTGGAAACGCCTCTCACCGCACTGGCCATCGCCGAGATCCTGGCGGAAGCAGGGGTCCCCGGCGGGGTCGTGAACGTCGTCAATACCGACAAGCCGGGTCTGGTGACAGCGGCCATGCTTCGCGACCCTCGCCTTCGCAAACTGTCTTTCACCGGCTCGACGGCCGTGGGCCGCAGCCTGCTCGCCGAGGCATCGCACAATGTCGTCAGCTGTTCCATGGAACTGGGCGGCAACGCCCCCTTCATCGTGTTCGAGGACGCCGACATCGATGCCGCGATAGAAGGCGCGATGATCGCCAAGATGCGCAACGCTGGTGAGGCTTGCACGGCTGCAAATCGCTTTTTCATCCATGAAGCCGTGATGGAGGAATTTGCGACCAAGCTCACCGCGCGCATGCAGGCGCTGGAGGTCGGCGAGGGATGGCTGCCGGAAACGGCGTGCGGCCCGCTCGTGAACGAAAAGAGCTTGCGCAAGGTCAGCAAACTGGTCGATGACGCGATCGACAAGGGCGCGCTCGTCCTCACCGGGGGGCAACCCATCGATCGGCGCGGATATTTCTATCCGCCGACCGTGCTTGCCAATGTGGGCAGCGACGCCATGATCTTCCGCGAAGAAGTTTTCGGTCCCGTCGCGGCGCTTTTCAGCTTCACCGAGGAGGCGGAGGCGATCCGCCTGGCCAATGATACCGAATATGGCCTGGTATCCTATGTCTACACCGGCGATTTCAAGCGCGGCCTGCGCGTGTCCGAGGCGCTCGAAGCTGGCATGATCGCGCTGAACCGGGGGCTCGTCTCGGAACCGGCCGCGCCCTTTGGCGGCGTGAAGCAGAGCGGCCTGGGCCGCGAAGGGTCGCACCACGGCCTGCATGAGTTCATGGAAGTGAAGTACATCGCCACCGAATGGTAGAAACAAGAGCCCGCATCTGAAGAGATGGTGCATGATCCGCGTAGAAACTTCGAGCGGCCGGTCTCCGGACGTGTCGCTGATCCGCCCCGGCATCGGTCATCGTGCGCAACATAGCGGGCGACGATAGGAACCTGCAGGATCGCGGCTTCGTCGGTGGCGTCACTCGCGGCCGGTGGGGCGGAAGGCGAGGTTTGCCTTTCACCGGCCCAGCCAAGCGCCTCGACGAACTGCTCCAGCTCGACATTCACAAATGCCGCTCGCTCCGTACCCGGCGTTGCCAGGAATTTGCGGTAAAAGTCTGCCCCCTGCTGGACGTTGCTATTGTGGCGGGGGGCCAGCAGCATGAAGTGCGTTTCCGCCCAGTCGCCCCGCATCTTCGCCGCTTGGGCGAGCAGTTCCGGCGGGGCAGGCTCGGCAAGGCTTTCGGAATATTTGACCTCGATGCCGATAAGGCCGTTCGCGCCGTCGCTGCGCTGATAGAACCGCTTCAGGGTGGACGAGGGCGAACTCGGCGTGCTATCGGGCAGCTATTACGAGCGCAACATGATCACCGACAATTTCGAGACGGATTATGAGCGCGTCACCCGCGATGCCCGTCCTGGCAACGGCACGCGTTTCTGGGCGCATGAGGCGGAAAACAAGCTGTATCGCCTGACGCGCAAGAACTGGTCCGTGTCGGGCCGTCTGGACTATAAGCCGGATGACAGGAACACGATCTCGCTGCGGTCCGTCTACACTATCTTCACCGACGACGAGGCGCGGGACAATTATCGCTTCGACCTGGACGACCGCGAGGCCGACCTGTCGAACAGCTCCGCGGCCTGCACCGTGACGCCCAACAGTGCGCCCGCGACCTCGGGCTATGCCGATGTCTGCATTGGCAACACGCCACAGCAGGGCACGGTTTACGGCATCTACATCCGCCAGCGCTCCACGCTGCGCGCGTTCCGCCAGTCGGTCTTCACCAACACGCTAGCGGGTGATCATGAATTTGCCGACGGCTGGAAGCTGAGCTGGCGCGGCAATTATACCGAATCGAAGGATGATCGCTCCGTCGTGGGCGAGGCGACGTGGGCCAGCCCGTCCACGCGAACCCTGCGTCCGACCGTGGCCTATGACTTCTCCGACCCGAACCTGTCGCGCCTGACGCTCTATCGCACGCTGCAGCTTGCGAGCCCCACCCGCTACACCGTCGGCGCGCAGGTGACGGATGTGGACAGCTTCACCAAGCCGCTGTCGGGCTTCACCGTGCTGAATGCCGTCGACACGGCCAAGGCCTATACCGGCCGCCTGGTTCTGGCGCACGAGCTGGAAAACGCCACATTGAAGGCCGGCATCCAATATGACCGCCGTACCAAGGTGGCCGACGAACAGCAGATCACGCTGACCGCCGCCCAGGCCGCGACGATCCTGCCCACGGACTATAACCAGTTCTCAATCGACCAGAAGTTCCTGGGCAAGATTCCGCTGGGCTACACCTTCCACTATTTCGACACCGACAAGATGCGCGCGGCGTCGAAGGCGGCGAAAGCAGCCTTCGCCTTCACGCCGAACCTAGGCAACAATTATGACGTGCGCGAGGAAGTACTGGCCGGCTTCCTGATGGGCACCGTGCGGTATGACTGGGGTTCGGTGGTCGGCAGCGTGCGCGTCGAACATATCAAGAATCGCGGCACCGCAGTGGGCACCGTCGGAACCGTCACTGGTCCGGTCACGGCCGAGGCGACGCAGACGCTCGCTTTCCCCAGCCTGCACATCAACTACAATATCGACGACACCAAGAAGCTGCGCCTGTCCTTCAACAGCGGCGCCGCGCGCGCCGACTATGACCAGCTGCGGCCGAACGTTGTCGTCAACGACACCAACGAAACCATTTCCGGCGGCAATCCGGCGATCAAGCCCGAACGCGCTTATGGCGTGGACGCCTATTTCGAATGGTATCTGCGTCCGCAGGGCTACCTGATGATCGGCACCTTCTACAAGAAGATCGAGGATTTTCTCTACACGTCTTCGCGAACCTTCAACTCGACCGCGCTCAATAGCAACGGCATTGACCGCTCGGGTTACACGTTCAGCGGCCTGGTCAATGGTGGTTCGGGTCGCATCTACGGCCTGGAAGCCGCTGCTCAGTTGCAGCTGGAGCCATGGACGGAAAGCCTTGGCCTGCCTGGTTTCATGGGAGGCTTCGGCGTGTCGGCCAACCTTACGCTCAATAACAGCAAGGTTTCGCTGCCGGGCCGTTCGATCTGCCTGCCGGGCACGTCGGACTTCGTGTACAACATCGGCGGCTATTACGAGAAATATGGCCTGTCGCTGCGCCTGCAATATCAGAATCGCAGCAAGTGGCTGGACACCGTCGGCACGCTGACCGATGCGGGCGATACCTATTGGGACTCAGACGACGAACTCGATTTCTCCGCGCGCTATGCGGTCACGAAGAATTTCGAGATTTATTTCGACGCGTCGAACCTGCTGAACCATCCGGGCCGCCGCTTCTCTGATCCGGCCAGCCTGCTGACGGTAGCCGGCACGCCGACCAGCAGCATCACCAGCCAGACTATCGAATGGGAGCGCTTCGGCCGCCGGTACACGGGCGGGATCCGCTTCAATTTCTGATCACGCAATTGGGCTGGAAAGGGAAAGGGGGGGCTGCGTGGCGCGGCCCCCTTTTTTTGGGTAGAGCGGTATAGCGCTGCCTTTTGCCGAGAAACTTATGCTGAGCTCAAGCTCGACGCGGACGCTGCTAAGTCCGTGAGATCATCATTCTTGCTTCGTCCTTCGGGGTGCTTCCACTGCGGTGATGTCCGGAGGCAGTTCTCAATCTTCTCTCCCATCGCCACCCGATCCCGAGTTTATTCCTGCCTCGTGGCCTCAGGAGACGTGTCATGGGCCCTTCTGTAATTGGAGCGCCCCGCCGGACGCGTGATTTTCTCTCAACTGCGTGGTTCGCTCGCCGGGCGAGCTAGCGATGCTTCCAATCCTGCCAAGCGCCAAAATGCTCGCCCATCCGTCGACACGCATCCATCGTCGACACTTTTAGGACTCAGGAGCCACCACAAGATAGCAGCCATGAATGACCAGCTGCCGCAATCAGCCCGGTGTATCAGCCCGCAATGATGCGGCTGCGGCAGATCGTCTCGTCGGTTGCGAACTGGAGCCGGTCGCCTTTCATGTTGGCGAGAGGGGCCAATGGGCCACGACGGCAGATTTGAAAATTTAGGCGGCACGACGATTGTCCTTTCCGAATTGAACGTAAGTCGAGAACAGCTTCTCGAAATGCTCGTCCATGGTGATGACCGAGGGCGCGCTGATCTTGGCATGGCGGCGCCGCACGTCCCGGCCGCTGCCGATGAAATCGAGGATGGTGGCTGCCAGACTGTCCGCCTGCGCCGCCTTATACAGAAGCCCCCCCGCTCCTCGTGCCTGGTCCGACGCCCCACCTTCATCTGGCACGATGACCGGCAGGCCGCTCGCCCGCGCCTCGGCAGCAACCATGCAGAATGTCTCGGCCTCGCAGCCATGGACAAGCGCATCGGCGCTGGCGAGCAGTTCGGCGAGCGTCGCGCGATCATGAATGGGCGCCAGCAGCTGGATATGCGGATTATTAGCGGCGGCTCTGACGACGCGGGCGCGCTCCCGGCCATCGCCCACCAGTACGAAGCCGACTGGACTGCTATACCCTGCTGAAGTGACGGCTTCGATCACCATGGGCCAGCGCTTTTCCGGGGCATGTCGGCCGACACCCAGCAGCAACGTTGCCCCAGGCCCTAACCCGCATCGGTCGAGCAGCCGGATCCGAAGATCGTCGTTCCGGTGCACGGGGCTGAAATAACCCGGCTCGACACCCATGGGCAGCGTCAGGACGTTGCGCAGGCCGCCTGCTCGCAACCGCCCCGTCAGGCTGTCGCTGGCGCTGACGACCAGATCGAAGCTGTCGTCCAGCCGCCGCAAGTGGCGCCAGAACCAGTCAAAGCCCCGGTCGATCGCCTTGCGGCTCAGGACCGACCCGAACCAGCGATAGGCATAGGCGGACAGCGGATCGGCATGCATGATGAGGGAGCGCGGTACGTTGCCGCGCCAGCGCGCGACCATCGCCGCACTTGCCCAGGGCGAGGAAGCCTCGACCAGATCGGGCTGCAGCCGGTCCAGCATGGCATGCAGCGATTGTTCATCGTCGAAATAGGAATAGCGGCGATCAAGCGGAAAGCGCCGCGCTGGCATCATGACGATCCTGCCGCCGCCCTTTGCTTCGAGCACTCCGTCATTTTCAGCTGGGGCGAGGATGATGATCTCATGCCCCGCCGCTGCGCCCGCCTGCAGCTTGCGCTCGACATAGGTTTTCACGCCGCCGCCGCGTGGGGCGTAGAAGGCGCAGACGTCGACGATGCGCATGCCTCACTTCTCCACGGGGCCGATGGACAGGAGTCCCCGGCGATAATTGACGACGATGGTTATGCGTGTGGGGCTGCTACCGACGACCGCGCTGGCAACCGACGCGCGTGGTTTCGACCAGCCGAGCCGGGGATTGCCGGAAAAGCCAACGCCATCGACCGAAAGAGCAAAGCGGCGGTTGGAGTCCCGGTCATGCAGCAGGCTCAGCGCATATGTGCCGGGCGCCGGCGCACGGATGCACAGCTGTACAGGCCCCGATGGCACCGGCGCTTCGACGCGCCGGAACGGCTTGCCGGCCGCGATCAAGACATTGTCGTCCGCTAAGAAATCGGCGTCGTTGGCGGGATAAAGTTCGAGCTTCAGCCGGCCCTGGCGGTCCTTGAGGCCTTTCACCTCCACCAGAAAGGCCGGGCCGCTTTCCTCGGCGCGGCACTGGCCCTCCGCCTTGCCGAGGTCCGGGGTCGACAGGACAATCGCGCCGGCGAAGAGGAACGCCGCAATCACCGCGCCCGTCCTTCGCGAAGCAATTCGGCGGCGCCCAGCACCACGCCGACGATCAAATGGGCCGCCAGCGTCAGCGATGCCATCAGCGCCATGGCCGACACGATCTCGCTATCCCGACCGATCAGAAAGGCGGCGATGCCGGCGAACACCACATCCTTGTTCGGCAGAAAGGGAAGACGCGACAGCAGTTGGCGCAGCGTGCCGAGCAGGATCCACCAGCTGATCGCCACGGCGGGCAACAACATGCGCCACATCACCGCGGCGAGTACGATCTTGCCGACGATCCGCAATAGATGGATACCGGTCACGATCCACAATTCCCGGCGCGGCAAAGTGAAGAGCCGCCGGCGCAGCAGCATCGCCCCCATCGACGTGAGCAACACGAAAAGGATGGAGCCGCCCACTTCCCAGCGATGGAGCCCCACATCGACCGTGCCCAGCAGGGGCAAGGCGACGGCGACCATGGCCAGGGTGACGATATTGCCGGCGAGCGCCGACAATATGGCCACATCCTTGATCGCGCCGAAGGGCGCGGTGGTGATGCTGGCGCTGCGCCGCGCCCAGGCGTAGAAATAGACTTCGCCCAGATAGCCAAGCAATATTTCGTTGCTCACCAGCTTGCGCAGCAGCGCCGCCAGTCCGTCCAGCGGGATCGACCAGAGCCTGCGGAAGATGATCCATTCCGAAACCGGACCGGCCAGATAGCTGAGCGCGAAGATCAGCCAGAACGCCGCGGTGCCGGGCACCAGCGCCCACAGCTTTCCGGGGTTGATGTCGCGAAACTGGCTGAGCGCCACGACAAGGATGAGCACCGACACGATCGGCCCCACCCATCGGGTCCAGTTGCGGCCGGACCGGATCAGCGGCGCGGGATCGAACGAGTCGGCCGTCAGCGGTTTGGCGACGGACGGAGAAAGAAGGACGGTATCGGTTCTCATGTCATGCTCGTGCTGCGGACTGCGTGGGGTGGCGGCGCGGGCTAGGCTGCCGACCAGAGCGGGAGATGGCTGCAACCGCCGCAAAGCCGTCGAGATAGAGGACGGACGCGTTCTCCAGCGTGAAGCGGCGCGCCTGTTCCAGACTGGCGGCGCTGTCCTGAGCCAGAGTGTCCGCTTCGGCGATGGCTTGGGCCAAGGCCTGCAGATCGCCAGGCGGAGACAGCCGGCCCAGTGCGCCGTCCCTGAGCAACGGACGCATCGCCGCGCTGCAGTCGGTCGCGATGATCGGCACGCCGGCCGCCAGCGCCTCCAATATGACGGCAGGGACGCCCTCATAGTCCGATGACAGGAGGAAGATGTCAGCGTCGTGGAGATGGGAAGCCGGATCGGGCACATGCCCCGCGAAATCTACCCGGCCCTGAATACCCACGCGATCGGCGAGCATCGTCAACGTCCCACGCTCCGGCCCGTCGCCATAGATGGTCAACCTGTCCGCGGCATCGGCGGCTTGCGCAAAAGCCTGGAGCATCAGCGGAAAATTCTTCTGCCGCACCAGCCGACCGACAGCGGCGAACCTCCGTCCGCCGTCCTGCATCGCCTGCTTTGCGGGCAGGGAGCGTAACCCGTCGATCTGAGCGCGCGAAAGCGCGGGCGAGGGAATGATGCTGATCGAGCCGGCGCGCGGCCGGATCAGGGCGGCAATCTCCTGCTCAAGACCGGGCGCGATGGCGACGAAGTGATCGACCATGCATCCCTGGAGGCGCAGCCAGAGCCGGTAGATCAGGCGCGCCGGCCAGGGCATGTCACGGCGATTGAGGTCATTGCTGATCTTGGCGACCACCGGCGGGCAGCGTGACCCCAGCAGCAGCTTCATCGCCACGGCCACGACGGCATAGCTGTTGCCGGCGCAGAAGAGCAGGTCGGGCTGCGTCCGGCGGATCATGAACGGCAGCGTCAGGATCATCCAGAGCGTTTCAAAGCCCGCGACGGAAAGAAGCGGCTGGCGCGGAACATGGCAATCGAGATCGGCACCCAACTCCTGCCGCATCGCCCCGCTGGTCCGCCCCATGAACAGCGGCGCATCGACCCCTTGCTCGCGCCACTGGCGTACCAGACGCAGCGCCACCCGCTCGACCCCGCCCGGCTCGAAGCTGTGGAGGAAGGTGAGGATACGCATCGAACGCCTCAGACCGCCAGCAAGTCGCTGTATCGGGCGGGCACATGGGTGCGCGCCAGTCGCCGCAAGACGCGATCAATGCTGGCGAGCAGGATCGGCTCATGGGCGTCGCCCGGGTGAACGGCGACCCGCGCGACCGAGGCGTGGCGCAACACCGGCGGCAACAGCCGCGCCGCCAGCAACGAGGAAGCGATCCGCGCCCTGCTGCGGCTGGCCCAAGTGATCACCGGCCCGCGCGCGAGCACCCGCCCCGAGGGCGGATG
>DATEDR010000063.1:0-8610 GCA_035281605.1 Sphingobium sp. | reverse complement strand
TGTGGACGGTTCCGACGGAACAGGCGCCTGCCATGCTGAAATTGTCCGAACGCGCATGGCTCGCCGAAGCGCAGAAGCGCATGGGGGGCTTTCTAGGGGAGATCGCGCTTGCGGGCCCGCGCTCTTCCTATCCGCTTGGCTTCCATCATGCGGCGCGCATCACCGACACGCGCCTGGCGCTGGTCGGCGACAGCGCCCATGCCATCCACCCGATCGCGGGGCAGGGGCTGAACCTGGGTTTCCGCGACGTCGCTACGCTCGTGGAGGTGCTGGTGGAGGGCATGCGTCTGGGTCTCGATCCGGGCGATGCGCAACTGCTGGTGCGCTATCAGCGGTGGCGGGGGCTGGATGCGATGATGACCAGTGTGGCGATGGATGGGCTCGTGCGGTTGTTCGACGTTCCGGGCAAGCTGCCATCGCTGATCCGCCGCGCGGGACTTGCAGCGGTGCAGCGGACCTCGGTCCTGAAGGACCGCTTCATGGCCGAAGCGCGCGGTGAATCGGGCGCGTTGCCCAAGCTGTTGATCGGCGAGATGGTTTAGGCCTGTCATGATCGTCCCCCGCATTGACGGGGGGGAGGGGATCGGCCTGATGATGGATAGCGTCTACCCCAGCATTCGCCGCAGCACGCCGTCCTTCAGAATGAAATGATGGCGCAATGCCGCCGCGACGTGGAGCAAGATCAGGGCGGCCCACAGGAATCCGACAATCTCATGCGCTTCCGCCGAGAAGGCGACCACGGGGTCACCCTTCGACACGGCGAATTTGGGTATATCGAACAGGAAGAACCAGGTCAGCGGCCGGTTCCCCGCTGACGTCATGATCCAGCCGGTCAGGGGCATGAACAGCATGAAGGCATAGAAGCTGTAATGCGCCGCCTTCGCCGCTGCCCGTTCCCAGGCTGGCAACTCGCGCGGCAGCGGCGTTGGGCGGTGCGTCAGGCGCCAGCCCAGCCGCAGGATGGCGAGCGCCAGGACGGTCAACCCGACCGACTTGTGCACCGGCATGACCTGCCACTCCCGGGGCAGGGCGTCATGGGCAAAACCGAGCCAGAGATTGAACAGGATGAGGATCGCCATGATCCAGTGCAACAGGCGAGCGACAAGGCTGTAACGATCCATGAGCGTTTCCTGACCGAAGCGGGTGGCCATCATCCCTGACGGTTGGCGACCAGATTTTCCACCACCGAGGGGTCGGCGAGCGTGCTGGTGTCGCCAAGCGCCTGCGCCGACACGTCGCCCTCGGCGATCTTGCGCAGGATGCGGCGCATTATCTTGCCCGACCGTGTCTTGGGCAGGCCCGGCGCGAACTGGATGATGTCGGGCGTCGCGATCGGCCCGATTTCGGTGCGCACCCATGCCACCAGCGCCTTGCGCAGGTCTCCGCTCGGCTCCTCATGGGCGTTAAGCGTCACATAGGCGTAGATGCCCTGGCCCTTGATGTCGTGCGGGAAGCCTACGACCGCGGCTTCGGCCACCGCCTCATGCAGCACCAGCGCGCTTTCCACCTCGGCCGTGCCCATGCGGTGGCCGGACACGTTGATGACATCGTCGACGCGTCCGGTGATCCAGTAATAGCCGTCCGCGTCCCGCCGCGCGCCGTCGCCGGTCGTGTATTTGCCCGGGAAGGTCGTGAAATAGGTCTGGAAGAAGCGTTCATGATCGCCCCACACCGTGCGCATCTGCCCCGGCCAGCTTTGGGCAATGACCAGATTGCCCTCGGCAGTGCCGTCGAGCACCGTGCCATCGCCATCGACGATCTGCGGCACGACCCCCGGCATGGGCAGGGTGGCCGATCCGGGCTTCAGGTCGGTCGCGCCGGGCATCGGAGCGATCATCGCCGCGCCCGTCTCCGTCTGCCACCAGGTGTCGATTATCGGGCAGCGGTCCTCGCCGACGACATGATGATACCAGCGCCAGGCTTCGGGGTTGATCGGCTCGCCCACCGTGCCGAGCAGGCGCAGCGACTTGCGGCTGGTGCGGGTCACGAATTCGTCGCCCTCCTTCATCAGCGCCCGGAGCGCCGTGGGGGCGGTGAAGATGGTCTGCACCTGATGCCGGTCAACCACCTCCCAGATGCGCGACGGGGTCGGATGGTTGGGCACGCCCTCATACATCAGCGTCGTGGCGCCGTTCGCGAGCGGCCCATAGACGATATAGCTGTGCCCTGTGACCCAGCCGATGTCCGCTGCGCACCAGTAGATATCGCCCGGCCGATAATCGAAGCACAGTTCATGCGTCAGGCTGGCCCAGACCAGATAGCCGCCGGTGGTGTGCAGCACGCCCTTGGGCTTGCCGGTAGAACCGGACGTGTAGAGGATGAACAGCGGATCCTCGGCGTTCATCGGCTCAGGCGCGCAGTCGGCGGAAACCTTCGTGGCTTCCTCGTGCAGCCAGACGTCGCGGCCCTCGGCCATAGCGACCGCCCCGCCGGTGGCCTTTACCACCACGACCTTGCGAACGCCCGGACACTCCCTGAGCGCAGAGTCGACATTGGCCTTGAGCGGCACCTGCTTGCCGGCGCGGCACCCTTCGTCGGCGGTGATGACGAACGCGGAGTCGCAGTCGATGATGCGGCCGGCAAGAGCTTCAGGCGAAAAGCCTCCAAACACGACGCTGTGGATGGCGCCGATGCGCGCGCAGGCGAGCAGGGCAAAGGCGGCCTCGGGGATCATCGGCAGATAGAGGGTGACGCGGTCGCCCTTTTTCGCGCCGGCGCTTTTCAGAACATTGGCGAAGCGGCAGACCTCTTCATGCACCTGGCTGTAGGTGTAGCGGCGCGTCTCGGCATCGGGCGAATCCGGTTCCCAGATGATCGCGGTCTGGTCCCCGCGCGTTGCCAGGTGGCGGTCGATGCAGTTGGCGCTGATGTTGAGCAGGCCGTCGGCGAACCATTTCACCCCGAAATCGGCTTCATTGAAGCTGCTTTCATTGGCCTTGGTCGGAAAGCGGATCCAGTCGAGCCGCTCGGCCCGCTTAAGCCAGTAGGCCTCGGCATCCTCGATCGACCGCCGATAGTCCGCCGCCCTGCCTTCCTTGTCGAGCAACGCCGAGGTTGCCCATTCGGAAGGAACGGGGAAGAAATCGTCAGACATCGGACATCCTTTCCTTGGCGAAACTTCGCTTTGGACCCGTTTAGAGCGTGGCCGAGGCAATCGAAAGTGCGGATTATGCGCCTGCTGCCCGGGACTTTGCCAATGCCGCGGCGACTTAAAGCAGGATCGTTCCAATTTGCCGCTTTTCGCTCGCCGCGGCTCCGCTTAACAGGGTGGCGATATGTGGCAGCTTTTCCAATTCCCGCTCTGTCCCTTTTCCCGCAAGGTTCGCCTGCTGCTGGGCGAAAAAGGAGTCGGCTACGATCTGGTGCGCGAATCGCCGTGGGAAGCGCGTGACGAATTTCTCGACCTCAACCCGGCGGGCACAACCCCCGTCATGGTGGATCAGGAAAAGGGGAGCACGCTGATCGACAGCCAGGCGATCTGCGAATATTTCGAGGAAACGGTCGAGAAGTTCCCGCTGATTTCCGGCACCGCCGCGGGGCGGGCCGAGGTACGGCGGCTGACGGCTTTCTTCGACCAGAATTTCTACGGCGACGTGGTCGGGCCGCTGCTGCACGAGCGGATGAAGAAGCGGCTGATCGAACGCGCGCCGCCTGATGCCCGCGTCCTGCGGGAAGCGATGAAGCGGGCCAACGTCCATATGGACTATATGGACTATCTGCTCGACCATCGCAGCTGGATGGCTGGCGGCACGATGAGCCTGGCCGACATCGCGGCCGCGGCGCATCTGTCGGTCGCCGACTATCTGGGCGGGATCGACTGGGGCGGGCATGAAACGGTGAAGCGCTGGTATGCGGGCTTCAAGTCACGCCCGTCCTTCCGGCCGCTGCTGTCCGAACGGATGGAAGTGATCACGCCGCCGCCTCATTATGAGAAGCCGGATTTTTAAGAGCGACTGGCGAGTGAATCGGAAAGCTTTTCGCGCTGCCGCAGGTCCGCCCGTCCTTCGATAGGATCGGCCGAACTGCCTGTCAGATAGCCGGGCGCTTCAATCCGTTTCGGCTGCGATATAAACCCGATTGCGGCCATGTTCCTTGGCAAGGTAGAGCGCCCGGTCCGCAGCCTTCAGCGCGGCGCGGGGATCGTCATAGGCCAGGACGTTGGCGACCCCGGCGGAAAAGCTTACCCGCTCCATCCGCTCGCCATTGGCGCGGTTGACCAGGCTGCGGGTCGACAGATCCTGCCGCACGCCATCCACCGTCTCGCATGCTTCGCCCGCGGTCTTGCCGCGAAAGAGCATGACGAATTCCTCGCCGCCGTGCCGCGCGACATGGCAGCGGTCATTGCTGGCCTTTGACAGGAGGCCGGCGACGAATTTCAGCACGCGGTCGCCGGTGTCGTGGCCATGGGTGTCGTTGATCACCTTGAAATGGTCGATATCGCAAAAGGCGACGGCCAACTGCTCGCCCTTTTCCCGCGCCACGGCCACCTCCTCGCGCAGCGTGCCTTCAAAGGCACGGCGGTTGGGCAGGCCGGTCAGATGGTCGTGCTCCGCAGCGCGGCGGGCACTCGCCAGGCTGGATTTGAGCGCGTGGTTCTGCTTCTGGTTCTGCCGCAGCTGATTTTCGACCTGGCGGGTCTTTTCCACCATCGACCGGGTCAGCGCCACCAGCCGGGCCAGGACCGGCTCATTGTCGCCGCCAGCTGCGAGGCCCTTCACCTCTTCCTGAAGCGCTGCGCCATAATCCTTGGCCGAATTGCGCGATTCCGTCATCAGGCCGGTGAATTCGGACAGATTTTCCTCGACCTTCGCCAGCATGGTGGAAAGCGCTTCGGGCGTGACTTCGTCGGCGCGCTGTTCGGCGACGACATTTTCCACCCAGCCATTGCTGATCTTGCCGCGCTCGGCGAGGACCGCGGCGATCGCCTTTTCCACGCCGATATTGGCGCCGGTCAGATAATCCTGCGCCACGCCGAAATTGAGTGGCGTGAGGTCCAGGTCATGGGCGAAGAGGAAATCGCCTATCTCCTCGTAGAGCTTCCGCCGACGGGTGATTTCACGATTGGCGACGCTCCCGGGGCGAGGGCGCTGCGCCATGGTTTCGGCGCCTTCCTCCTCCTCCCCCTCATCGGATCTGCCGGAAAGGCCGCGTGCCCACCGTGTCAGACGATCGGTCAGCCCGTGCTGCGCATTTGCGGATGATGATACCCCAGTCATGCCCTGATAGTACGGATTGGACCGAACAGGGTTAAGGGGGTTGCAGGCAAAAAAATCCAACCCCTTGAAGTAGCGATCAAATAACCGCGCCGATGAGCCAATCACGGAAGATGCGAACAGCCCGGGTCTGAAGCGCGCGCGGCCGGCAGACGAAATAATAGCGGTAGGGACTTTCGACCCGAGTCGTCGGGAACAGCCGCACCAGGCGGGAATCCTCGGCATCGTTGAAGTGGCTGGAATGCATCACCGCGACCCCGAGCCCCTGCGCTGCGGCCTCCAGCATCAACTGGCCCGAATCATAATTGTCGATCGCCAGGGGCTGCAAATCGGGGAGGCCGACGGCTTCCTTCCACGCGTCGAACGCCTGCACCATGTCGCGGTGGAGAAGGATCGTGTGCTGGGCAATATCCGCCGGCGTTTCCAGCGTGTGGGGCGGTTCCAACAGGGCCTTGCGCCCGATCAGATAGACTTCGTCATGATCCAGTTCATGCGCATGGAGCGCTGGATCGATATCCTTGGCAAGGACGATTGCGGCGTCCAGCCCTTCGCCCAGCCGCGCGACGGCATAAGGCGTCGTTTCGATGTCGATATGAAGCTGCGGATGCTTTTGCCGAAGCGCGCCCAGATGTGGAAACAACCGCTGGGTCGCGAACAATGGCATCACGGCCAGCCGCAGCCGCAACTGGTTGCCGCCGCTCTGGATATTTTCCAGCGCCTGGTTCAAGGCGTCGAGCGCTGGTGCAATATCATCAAGCAGCCTCTGCCCATCCGCGTTGATCTCGAGCGCCTGGTGCTTGCGGTCGAATAAGGGGCGTCCGATGAAACGCTCCAGCGCCTGGACGCGTCGGCTGAGCGCAGGCGTCGAGAGCGCGAGTTCTTCCGCCGCTGCCTTGACCGAGCCGAGGCGCGCGACCTGAACAAAGGCCTCGAGGGCCGTTAGAGGCGGCAATCTGCGCATAAAAGTCAGTTTCTATCATCCGGCCCGCTGCATTGCGTCATCGCTTCATTCCACAATCGCGCGACCCGGCATACGAAGCTTCCTCTCTCTACCGAGCAGTTAAACTCGTCAACCGGCTAGATGCAAAAAATGCAACTCCTCGATTCTTTTTGCAGTTGCGAAAGTACATGCTGCACTGCACATAGAAAAGGCCTTTCAGGCATCCTCTCCTATCAACTTTCAAGGGCTGGCCGTAAGGCCGGCCCTTTTTTTGTTCTGCGTCAGTGTCGGCCTCGGCCCCTTTCCATGCGCGATGACGTTTCCTATCTCGTTACGCGAAGACAAGAATGGGGATGGCGATGGCCGAACAGGAAAGTCCGGGACGCAGGATTCAGGTGGCCAATGCACGGCCGGAAGACGCGGGGCGCGGGCTTGCGCGCCTGCCGCTGGCCGCGATGGCGGAAATGCATCTGGCCGAGGGCGACGTGATCGAGATTGTCGGAAAGCGGTCCACCCCCGCCAGGGTGGTGCGCCCCTACAAGGAGGATGAAGGGCTGGACGTCCTGCGGCTCGACGGTCTGCAACGGGCCAATGCCGGCGTCGGATCAGGGGATTTCGTCCAGATCCAGAAAATCGAACCCCGCCCGGCCCAGCGCGTCGTGTTCGCGCCTGCACAAAATAATCTGCGGCTTCAGGGCAATCCCGATGCGCTGAAACGCGTCTTCTTCCAGCGCCCCCTGGCAGCGGGCGACATCATCGCGACCGCGGGCCAACAACAGGTGCCGCCCGGCGACATGCCTCCGCAGCTGCGCCAGATGCTGGCCGCGCCCGCTTATGCGCTGCAGGAAATCCGGCTTGTCGTGGTGTCGACCACGCCCAAGGGCTTCGTTCATATCGATGCCGAAACGGAAATCGAGCTGCGCGCCGAATATGAGGAGCCGCGCGAATTGCGGCGCGCCGACGTGACCTATGACGATGTCGGCGGCATGGCGGAGGCGATCGATCAACTGCGCGAGATGGTCGAGCTGCCGCTGCGCTATCCCGAACTGTTCGAGCGGCTGGGCGTCGATCCGCCCAAGGGCGTGCTGCTCCACGGCCCGCCGGGCACCGGCAAGACCCGACTGGCCCGTGCCGTCGCCAATGAATCGGAAGCGGAATTTTTCCTGATCAACGGGCCGGAGATCATGGGTTCGGCTTATGGCGAGTCCGAAAAACAGCTGCGCGAGATTTTCGAGGCGGCGGCCAAGTCGTCTCCTTCCATCCTGTTCATCGACGAGATCGATTCCATCGCGCCCAAGCGGGGAGCGGTGACCGGGGAGACCGAAAAGCGGCTGGTCGCACAGTTGCTGACGCTGATGGACGGGCTGGAGCCGCGGACCAATCTGGTCGTCATCGCTGCCACCAATCGGCCGGAGGCGATCGACGAGGCCTTGCGCCGGCCCGGCCGCTTCGACCGGGAAATCGTGGTCGGCGTACCGGATGAGCGCGGCCGCCGGGAGATATTGGGCATCCACACGCGGGGCATGCCGACCGGAGACAAGGTGGACCTGAGCGAACTCGCCCGCATGACCTACGGCTTCGTGGGCGCGGATCTGGCCGCGCTGACCCGAGAGGCCGCGATCGAGGCGGTGCGTCGCTTCATGCCGCGTCTTAATCTGGAGGAAGGGACGATTCCGGCCGACGTGCTGGAGGAGCTCAGCGTCACGCGCGAGGATTTCATGGCCGCGATCAAGCGCGTCCAGCCTTCCGCGATGCGCGAGGTGATGGTGCAGGCGCCCAACATCGGCTGGTCCGATATTGGTGGTCTGGACGACGCGCAGATGCGCCTGAAGGAAGGGGTGGAACTGCCGCTCAAGGACCCCGACGCCTTCCGCCGCATCGGCATCCGCCCCGCCAAGGGCTTCCTGCTCTACGGGCCTCCCGGGACGGGCAAGACCCTGCTGGCCAAGGCGGTCGCGCGCGAGGCGCAGGCGAACTTCATCGCGACCAAATCGTCCGACCTGCTCAGCAAATGGTATGGCGAGAGCGAGCAGCAGATCGCCCGTCTCTTCGCGCGCGCGCGGCAGGTGGCGCCGACCGTCATCTTCATCGACGAACTGGACAGCCTTGTCCCCGCGCGCGGCGGCGGGCTGGGCGAACCGGCGGTGACGGAGCGGGTGGTGAACACCATCCTTGCCGAGATGGACGGTCTGGAGGAACTGCAATCCGTGGTGGTCATCGGCGCGACCAACCGGCCCACGCTGATCGATCCCGCGCTGCTGCGGCCGGGGCGGTTCGACGAATTGATCTATGTGCCCGTGCCGGACCGGGCCGGGCGGCGACGCATCCTGGCCATCCATACCGGCAAGATGCCGCTGGCCGGGGATGTGGACCTGGACTCGCTCGCCGAACGGACGGAGCGCTTTACCGGCGCGGACCTTGAGGATCTGGTCCGCCGCGCCGGCCTGATCGCGCTGC
>DATEDR010000062.1:0-6375 GCA_035281605.1 Sphingobium sp. | reverse complement strand
TCGACAGTCTCGACGACGTGAACCTCGCGTCCGACTTTCTGAATGATCAATATCAGCCCGCGATCGAGTTCCTGCTGGAAGATCACGATTACGACTTCGCCACCAAGCGCGAGGCTCTGGCGCAGATCTCCAATGACCGGCTGAACGAGTGGCAATATTGTTACCGCCTGCCGAGCGATCTGGCCCGGCCGCTCCATCTCCTGCCGTTTAGTGGCGCTGGCACAAGCACGGTTCCAGTCTATTCATGGATCGGCCGGGCGCGCGGCCTGGAGGCGCTTACCCCTTTTCGCATCGGCGGCGGCAAGCTCTATTGCAACATCGATGGCGCGGTCCTCGAATATGCGACGAGCGCTGTATCCGAGAGCGCATTCACGGCGAAGTTTGCCCGCGCGCTGGCGCTGGAGCTGGCCGCGCGCGTGGTCATGCCGATCAAGAAGGACACAAAGCGCCAGGGCGAACTGATCCGCATGGCAGAGGTCGCCCGAGAGCGCGCAAAGGCCGACGATATGAACCGCGATCGCGAAACAACCCGCGACTTCATCCCCGAATTCATGCTCGCCCGCATGGGCTATGGAGATCAGCTATGATCACCCGCATCGGCGTGCAGCCGATCATTGTGGCTGGGAGCCCGGCCGCTGGGCGTCAGTCCTATGTCGTGACGTCCATGGATGGCGAAATTGAGGTCGCATCGCCCAACTCGGTCACATGCACGAACGACCTGAGCCTCGCGGGCAACATGAATGTCGTGCATTGGGATGGTTCGGAAGCGCCGTTCCGCGTCTATAAGGCGGTCGAGGGCACCTATGGCTTCATTGGCGAGACGAACGATAAGCGGTTGATCGACGCCAATATCTTGCCCGACATCAGCAAACAGCCGCCGAGCGCCTGATGTCATTCCGGGCTGGCCTGCATAATTTCTCCAAGGGTATCCTGTCCAAGGAGCTTTGGGGACGCGTCGACATCGCGCCCTATTCTGCCGGCGTCCGCCAGGCACTTAATGTGCTGATCATGAAATATGGCGGCCTGACCAAGCGGCCCGGCACGCACATGGTCTATGAGGTCAGGGACGGCGACAAGCGACTTCTCCCCTTCGAGGGAGCCTATGGCGCATCCTACGCCCTGCTGATGGGCGAGGAGACGATGCGGCCTGCTGCATTGGGGGGCATGGTTCCTGAAGCCAGCAAGGCCGTCACAGCGGGCACCGGCGCCAACCCGGTCGCCCTCACCGTTGCCGCGCATGGCTACGTCACTGGCGACGAGGTCTTCGTCTCGGGATCGGCCGGGATGGCCGTCCTCAACGGTCGCATCCTGCCCGTGACCGTGACGGGTGCCAACAGCTTCACCTTGCCGATCGACACATCCAGCCTTGCACCGATCGATGGGACGGACGGCATGACGGTCGCGCGGATTTACAAGATCGCGACGCCCTATTCCTATGTCGACCTGACCGACATGGATTATACGCAGGCCTTCGACATCATGTATCTGGCCCATGCCGATCATGACCCGGGCAAGCTCGTGCGGACCGGCAACACCGCTTGGGCGCACTCTTCCGTGACCTTCGGCCCGACGATCGGATCTCCGACAGGGCTGGGCGCGACAGCAATCATTGCCAACACCGATTCCGACAATGACGGTAACGGCTATTTTCCCCAGCCCGCCACCTATGTCGTCACGGCTGTCAACGATGCGTCGGGGCAGGAAAGCCGGGCGTCTTCCTCCGCCTCCGCGACCAACGATCTGACGCTGAAGCGGAACAAGAACGTCATCTCCTGGTCGGCGCCCGCTGGCGTCGCAGCCAACCGCTACCGGGTCTATAAGGCAGATAATCAGCAGGATTACGGGTTCATCGGCACGACGGACTCCCTGTCCTTCACCGACGACAATATCGCCCCCGACCTGACCGACGGGCCGCCAGAGGCGTTCAATCCGTTCGCTGGCGGCAATCGACCGTCATCTGTCACCTTCTTCGAGCAGCGATTGTTCTGGGGGCGCACCAACTCCTCGCCCAGCGCGGTCTATGGCTCGCGTACCGCTGACTTCGAGAATTACGACATCGCCCGGCCGCTGAAGGAGGATGATGCGATCACGTTCCGCATCATGGCGCAGAAGGTCAATGCAGTGAATTCGCTCGTCCCAATGGAAAACCTGCTCGCGCTGACCAGCGACGCCGTCTTCAAAATCATGGGATCGAACACGGATTATCTCGCCGCCTCCCCGCCTCCCCGGGCGCTGCGGCAATCGGGGCGCGGTGCGAGCCGCCTCAAGCCTATCATCATGGACGAGGTGATCTTCTATCAGCCGGCGGTCGGGTCGGAAGTACGCTCGCTCGGATTCAGCTTCGACATCGATGGCTACAAATCGAACGACGTGTCGATCTTCTCACCGGGCTTGTTCCGTGGCTTCAGCTTCCCGGCATGGACCTATGCGCAGGAGCCGCTCTCCGTGCTGTTCGCAGTCCGGTCCGATGGCAAGATGCCGTCTTTCACCTGGCAGCAGGAGCAACAGGTCTGGGGCTGGACGCTCTGCGAAACACAGGGCGAGATTATCGATGCCTGCGCCATTGCAGAGCAGAATGAAAACCGGGTCTATCTCCTCGTTCGCAGGACGATCGCAGGCGTCGAGCGCTTGTTTCTGGAGCGTATGGCAAGCGCGAAATGGAGCGACGTCAAGCAGGCCTGTTATCTCGACTGCTCGCTGTCCTTTTCGCCCTCGGCGCCGACCAGCATCTTCCATGTTCCGCACCTAGCCGGGGCGACCGTCGATGCATTGGCTGACGGCTTCGTCATCAAGGGCTTGGTTGTTGGCAGCGATGGCATGGTCGACCTATCCTATGACGCTACCGACTTCGTCACGATCGGCCTGCCCTATGACGCGCTGATCGAAACCCTGCCGTTGGTTTTGCAGACGCGTGAAGGCTGGTCACGCGACAAGCGCCAGATGCTGGGCGAGGTCGTGCTGCAACTGACCGACACCCGGCACGGCAGCATTCAGACAGGCCGCCGCCTGGAGAAGATGTATCCCATCAAGGCCCGCCGCAATGAACCATTGGGTCAGCCGACAGACCTGTTTACCGGATCGGTCAGCGCATCGACGGAGCCTGTCACGTCGGGCGAGGCCACGCTGTTCGTGCGGTCGAGCGATCCGACCCCTATGACGGTCACGGCCATCTATCTCGACCCGATCGTGAGTGAAAATTGATCGAGCTAGTGCGCGCCAGTCCGGCGCATGTGGGCCGGATCGCCAACCGGATGCGCGCGCCCGATGTTGCGGAATGCGCCGCGCTTGGAATGGGGCCGAAGCAAGCGCTGCGCAAAAGCCTTCTCGCCTCCGTTCTGGCCTATACCGCGAAGATAGATGGCCGGCCCGAAGGCATGTTCGGCGTGACACCAGGCAGCACGATCGAGGGGATCGGTCACCCCTGGATGCTCGCCACTGATGCGGCGCTCGATTGTGCAAGGCCGCTCCTGACCGCTGGCCCCGCCCTTATAGCTCTGATGCACCGTCGCTTTCGCCGTCTGGAGAACATCGTCTCGGTCGAAAATGAGCGGGCGATCAGGACGCTCGGGCGCTGGGGCTTCGAGGTTGGAGATGAGCAGATGATGGTGGGCGGCGTTCCGTTCGTGCGGTTCTGGAGGGAAGGCTGATGTGCGCTGATCCGGTCACTCTCGCCATCATCGGCACCGCTGTCTCTGCGATCGGCACGGGCGTCACGGCTGTCCAAGCCTATTCGCAGCAGAAATATCAGCAGAAGGTCGCGGAGCAGAACGCCAAGCTAGAGGATGCCGCCGCACGTGACGCGCTCGATCGCGGCAAGCAGCAGGTCCAACAGCAGCAGCGCGAGCTGAGCAAGGAAATGGGCGCACAGCGCGCCTCCATGGCCGCCAACGGCATCGATGTCGCCTTCGGGTCTGCGGCTGATTTCCGTGGCGACACGGCCATGCTCGGGCAGGAGGATGCCCAGACCATCCGGGAAAACAATATCCGGGAGGTGATGGGCTTCGAGCGCCAGGCCGGGAACTATCGGGCAAAGGCACAGGCCGCCGGTCAGGCTGCGAGCGGTGCGCTGGTCTCGGGCGCCTTTGGGGTTGCGAACACGCTGCTCGGCGGCGCGCAGCAATATAGCAAGCTGAAGGCAGACGGTTACTGATGGCTCGCGTTCCGACCACGCGCGCTGGCAATCTCCAGCTGCAACCGCTCTCCAGCGTCCGGGCTCAAGCGGCCGACAACAATGGCGGCGTCGGTGGAGCGCTCGGGCGCGGATTGCAGGACATGGGCCAGGGCGTTCGCGAATATGCTCAGACCGTGGCCGCTATCGAGGACGAGCGGGCGCGGACCTCCGCCGACGATGTCCTTCTCGGCGCGCAGGGGCAGGCCCGCGAGATCAAGCTCGGCTATCTCTCCAAGCAGGGCAAGGATGCGCTCGACGCGCGCGGCGATACCGATGCGGCGATCGGCAAGCTGTTCGATGATGCCATGGCTGGCGTCGACAAGCGCACCGCGAAATATCTGCGTCCGCGACTGGATGCCTATCGGGGCATGTTCGCCGACCAGATCGCCAGCCATGCGACGCAGCAGCTGGGCGTCTGGCAGGAAGCAACAGGCACCGCGCGGCTTCAGAACTTCAGTGAGCAGGCGGCGGAGAATTGGGGCGACCCGGATCTCAGCGCCAGCTTCATTGCCGATGGCCGCGCCCAGTTGCGGGAGAACCTCGGCCGTAAGGGGCTGGCCGATCCCGACATTGTGCAGGCCGAAGAGGCGAAATATGTCTCCGGCATCCATTCAACGATCATCGATCGCATGATGACGGCGGGCGACGTCGATGGGGCTGACGCCTATTTCCGCAAGCACCTGGGCGACCTGACGGCGAAGGATGAGATTACGATTGCGGCGGCCCTGAAATCTCCGCTGGAAAAGCGCGAGACGTATGGCGATGTCGCGTCGATCATGGGCGGAGGCTGGAGCGACGACACGGGGACGTCGACCAATTATGCCGATCCGCTCCGGGGTGCCGGCAAAGGTGTCTCGTCGGGTTACGGCGTGGCGCGCGGCAACGGGAAAACGCATAACGGGGTGGACTTCCCGGCCGCCTCCGGCACCCCCATATATTCCATCGGTGCCGGAAAGGTCGCCCGCGCCGGTCATGACGATCGCAGCGGCAACTTCGTCGTCATCGATCATGGCGACGGCACCACGTCAAGCTATTCGCACATGAAGGCGCCGACGGCGCTGAAGGTCGGCGACACGGTCACGCCCGACACGTTGCTCGGCGGTGTCGGCACCACGGGTCACAGCACCGGCCCGCACCTGCATCTTGTCGTCAAGAAGGACGGAGCGACGGTTGATCCTCAGAAGGTGATCGGCTCCGCTCAGCAGTCGCCGCAGCGGCACGATCTCGACACGCTCCTGACCCGCGCCGATCAGCGCGCGGATTCGGAAGGCTGGTCATTCGAGCGGCGCGAGCGCGCGAAAGAGGAAATTCGTCGCCGTGTTTCAACCGACGAGACGTTGAAGGCCCGCGATGAAGCTGATGCCGACCGCGCCGCCAGCGAGATCGTCATGAACCTCGGCGACAATTTCAAGGACGTCAGCCAGATCCCGGCCGCTGTCCGCAACCGACTCTCGCCGGATGCGGTGCGCTCATACATGGGCGTTGCGAAGAGCAACACGAAGGCGGAAGGCGTGGAAGCCAACGGCAACACCGCGACGTCGCTGGAGCTGATGCGCATTCTGGAGCCGGAACGCTTCGCCCGCGAACCGCTGGGGAAATATGCCGGGCAGGTCACACGCGCTGAATTGCAGGGCCTCGCGGTAGAGCAGGCGAAGATCCTGAAGGGTGATCCCGACAAGTCGATCCGCAGCAAGGTCGCGTCGACCATCTCCACCTTCGGCGTCGAGGACGGTCTCACGGGAAGCAAGGAGGCGGACCGGCAGAAGCGCGTCGCGGTTCAGCGCATTATGGAAGGGGAGATCCAGGCGCTGACCGGCGGCAAGCGGAATCCAACCGACGACGAGCTTTACCGTGCCTATCAGTCTGCCACCCGTGACGTGACGTTCCGCGTCAATACGACCTTCGCGGGCATCCCGACCGGCCAGGCTGAACGCACGAAACCACGCTACGCGCTCGAAGCGTCTGATGTGCCGGAGAACATCAAGCAGCGCATTCAGCGCGGCTATCAAAATCAGTTCGGTCGCGTCCCGACCGATGACGAAATCGCGACCGCATATCGCAATGGCAAGGGCCGCTTCTGGTAATGGCAACCGATCCCTTCAAATATCTTAACACCTTCCAGGCACGCACCTCCTCCGACCCGGTGCAGGCGGAAGATCCCTTCGAAGCGGAATTGCGCCAGCAGCGCGACGACGAGCTCGCCT
>DATEDR010000061.1:0-2343 GCA_035281605.1 Sphingobium sp. | reverse complement strand
GCAGCGCGGCGCCCCCCACCGCTCGCTCAGCCGGCCGCGCCGGTCCGGGCGATATGGCGCTCGCGCGCCACGAGATAGAGCGGGAAGGCGAAGCAGGTTCCGATGAAGGATAGGGCAAGATAGAGCCAGCCCTTGCTTGCGCCGAGCCCGACCCTCTTCGCATCGGGCACCACCCAGATCATGAAGACGATCCAGGCCGCCAATATGTCGATGGTCAGGAAAGCCGCGGCACTGCCGCTGTTATAGGCGTCGAGGAAAAAGGTCGGGAGCAGGAGCAGATTGCCCCCGCCCCGGACCCAGGCGATGCCGTGCCACCAGGCCGCCGCGGCGGACAGGATCGCAATGGCTATATACAGCGCGTGGCGCACCGCCATCAGTTGGTGGCCCAGGCGCCCGCGGGCTTTTCGTCGAACCAGTCGGGCCAGCCCGCAGCGCGGTTCTGCGCCCTGGCAAGCTCGCGCTCTTCGGGCGTCGCCAGCTCATTGTCCCAGCGCTTCAGGGCGGGCTTGATCACGACATTGTGCCAGAGCGGCGGGATCAGCGCGGAGAAGAAGCAGACGAAGACGCTCGGCATCGGGATCCATTGCCGGTCCGGACGCAGTTCGTGGAACGCCGCAAAACTGTCGGTGTGGTGATCGGCATGATTGGTGATTTCGAAGCCCATCACGCGCGACAGCGGCTTCAGATGGTTCCAGACATGGCGGCGGGCAATCGCCCCGCCATCGACCCGGACCAGCCCATAATGCTGGAAATAGTTGAAGCTCTCGACCCAGAAGCGCGCACCGACCATGCCGGCGAGCACCACGGCGACCGCCGTCCAGCCGCCGATCAGGAAGATGAGGCTCTGCATCACGACCTGCGCGAGGATCGCCTTCCAGATACGGTGGCGGATCGACCAGCGGCCATAGCCCTGCTTTTCGAGACTGTCGCTTTCCATGCGCCACGCATCGCGGGTGCTCTGGATCACCGCCTTGCCCGTGAAGCCGTAGAGCGAGACGCCGCGACGCGCCGTGTCGCCGTCATGCTCGGTCGCGACGTCGAGGTGATGCCCGGTGACATGGGCGATCTCGCGGGTGCAATCGAGATAGCAGACCTGCGAATAGGTGCCGATGAAGCGGCGCAGCTTGCCGCGCTGGTGATATAGCTCGTGCGAAGCGGGAACCAGCGGAACCACGCTCATCCAGGCGAGCGAGAGGATCGCGCCCGCATATTGCCAGGGCGTGATTGTCTCGGCGGACGCGACCCAGAACGCCGCCATGAAATAGAGGCCGACTGCCAGCAGCGTCGAGAACCAGATCGGCAGGTCGGCAAGAAGGCCTCGCCGCATCGTGCGTGGGCGCATGTCATTGGGCAGGACCGAGTCGATCAAACCCAAGAGCGGCAGCGACGCGATGCCGATGAAAACCCAGTTCCCGCCAAGCGCGAAGCCCGCATAGGCGGCCAGCTGCACCAGCACCGGAACATAATAGCGAACATAATCCATTGTCGGATGCTCCTCTCTCCGACTCAATGCGTAACATATATACGCATTACGATAAAGCACTTTATCAAATCGGCTGCATGCTAGCCCTTTTCCGTTGCCCTCGAGGCGAAAGAAGGCTTATTCGGGGCGCGTGAAGATGCGCGAGCTCGAGCGGCGGACCGGGGTCCACCGCGAAACAATCAGGGTCTACTTCCGGCACGGGCTGCTGCCTGCGCCGTCCCGTCCTGCGCCCAACGTCGCCGACTATGGCGAGGAGCATGTCCAGGCCATTCTTGCGGTGCGCAAGCTGCAGCGTGACGACGGGCTGACCTTGCCGCAGATCAAGGAAGCGCTGCGCGGCCAGAACAGCGACGGCCGGGTCGATGCCGCCGCCTTCCGCAATCTCGAGGCGCTGGTTGCCGCGCGCGTCGGCATCGACGGCGAAGTGCTGCTCGAGACGTTAAGCGCCGACTGGCCGCATGCCGAAGAGGATGCGAAAGTCTTTCAGGGGCTGGGGATCGTCGAAATTCTCGATACCCAGAAGGGGCCCGCACTCAGCATCATGGACAGCCGCATCGTCACGATCTGGCAGCTGATGCGCTCCGAGGGCTATACTGAGGAAAACGGGTTTCCGCCGACCGTCGTCGATTTCTACGCCAAACCGGCCGACATGGTCGCTCGCGAGGAATCGCAGCGCTTCATCGACGCGACCGAAGGGCGGCTGGACGATGCCGAGGCGGCGCGTATCTTCCACGCGGGGATACGCCACATGATCGACTTTTTCGCGCTTCTCCGCCTCAAGAGCCTGATGCGCTATATCCATTTCAACGACGTCACCGGTCATGTCGATGCGGCACGCCGCGGCGCGAAGGGGCCTCCCA
>DATEDR010000060.1:0-5997 GCA_035281605.1 Sphingobium sp. | reverse complement strand
TTTCTGGTAGATCGCCGCTTCCGGCATCACCAGGTCGGGACCGACGCTGTCCGCGACGCAAATGACGTTGGTCAGCCCGGCGACAGTGGGCGTTTCATGATCGCCGGCGTTGCGAACCAGCTTGATGATGGAATGGCGCTGCACCTGGTCGGGGGAATGGACCGTCGCCTGGATGCGCGAAACCACGAACCGGGTGGCGCCTTTCTTGAGCATCTTTAGTGGGACGGCCGAAACTTCGCTGATCGAAATGGCAGGCAGGGTCATGCCTTGCGGCAGGACGCCGCCGATGATCCGATCAGTAGGGACGACGGCGGTCAAGGGTCCGTCATTGGATAGGATTTGCAGGACCGCCGCGATGCCGTCGGCCATGTTACTCCTCCACCTCGTCCAGCCGCGCGGGCGCGGTGAAGCCGGTCTTGTCCTTCAGATAGGAGCGCAGCCGATCGCCGAAGGCCTGGACGGCTTCGTCGGCCTTCGTGTCCAGGGCCGGGCGCATGAAGGGCTTGGCGGCGAAGCCCGGATGAGGGACCGCGCCGGTCACGAATGTGTCGCCGATCTTCATGGCGCCGGCATCGCCTTCCGATCCGTCGCGATTCAATTTCTGGGTGAGCGTCCGGGCCGACAGCACACTGTCGCCGGCGCTGATGAAGTGCGGCGCGACGCCATGCTCGATGAAATGGCCGATATAGCTGTGCGGACCAGCCAGGCGGACCTTGATGGAAACGGTGCCGTCCTGCTCCACCCGAGGGCTGCCGGTCTTGATCGCCTTCGCCATCATGCCACTCTCGCGCGGCGCGTTGGCGCGGGCCTGGTCGCGGACCGGCTTCGCCGCCGCCGTGAGCGCCGACCGAACCGCGCCCTTCTGGATACGCGCCGGGAATGCTTCGAGGAAGGCCATCGTCTCCTTGAGGCCCTTCATCGGCACGGCGCGGCTCATGGTTTGATGTCCACCTCGACCGCGCAGCCGATGACGGCCGCTGCCAGCTTCAGCATCTTCGCGCCGAGCCAGATCCGCAATCGCGCGCGCCTGACGCCGGTGACGCTGCACTGGAGCGTGATGCCGCGCACGACCTGGGGCATGGAGATGTTCGATGCGATCATGGCTTCACCTTTCGCCTTGTCCGAGGAAAACTGCCGCCCTTGCGGCCGTTGCCGTCATGATCCAGCGGATCGCGGACCAGCGTGATGACGCCGGCCTTCCGCAGCACGCCCTGCCGGTGCGCAGGAATCGAGGCGGGCACATCGGCGCCGGCCACGGCGCGGACCTTCCCATCGTCATAATCGACGGCGAACACGGACTTCATGGCTCCTGCCCCTCCGTTGTCAGTCCTTCACAGAGCAGCTCGATTCCATCCCGCCGCCCAAGCTCCACCGGCCCGGCGACGATGCGCATCGCGCGTCCGTCGACCGTCAGGCGCATGGTCATGTCGACGTCGGTCCGGTAGCGCATGCGAACGCGCGCGGGGCGCCTTGCGATATCCACGCCCTCGACGATCCGCTCGCCGCGCGACGGCAGCATGTCAGTGACTTCGGCCCAGACGGTCGCGAGCGGCACCCACTCGCCCGTCGGCGTGTTATAGGTGGGGTCGCGCCCCTCTTCGCGCTGCAGGATCGTTACGCGCCGGTTGAGCCGCAACGCTATGACCTGGGTCACATCCAGATCCGATCATTGACCAGGACGGTGCAGAGATCGAACGGCGTGCCGTCGAATTTCGATCGAACCAGCTGCTTCAGCGCCAAGTCGATCGAAGCCGGCTGCGTCTCGGCCGAATAGCCGACCTCCAACTGCACGGCGATCACGCCGGCCGCGCCGCGCGCCGCTGGCCAGGCGTGACCGAAGGCGGGGCGAATGCCCGTCTCCAGCCCGGCGCCGAACAGCTCGTAGGATTCTTCCACCAGCGTCTCGGACGTGCCGCTGGTGGACTGATAGATAATCGAGACGATGCCGGTCACGGGCCCGATGGTCAGGTGATCGAGATCCGCGAAGCGGTCCGCGCGGATCTCGACGACCTGCTCGGCCAGGCGCGTTGATGTGATGCGCTCGATCTCCGTCACCGCCGCGCGGATATAGCCGGCGATCTCGTCGTCCAGTGCACTACTGTCGACGCGCAGGAATGTCTTCACGGCTTCAAGGTCGACGACATCGCCTTCGGGCGGCGTGATGACGATCGGCGCGCTCAACATCGGTCAGTCCTCCGGCGGCGAGCAGAATGTGCCGAAGCCGGCCGCGACGATGCGCTCGGCCTCCGAAGGTTCGCCATCCGGACCGGGAACGTCGCGGAATGGGTGTTTGTCGCCAGGCGACAGGCTGAAGTCGACGCCGGACATGCCGGTCGTCAGCTGGACCCACTGTTCCGCCACCGGCTCTTCGGGCTCGGACGCAGGGTCTTCAGCCGCCGGCGCTTCCCGCGCGGCGGCTTCAAGGGGCGGTGCCGCGTCGGTCGCCTGTTCCGCCGGCAGCGCGGCTTCGTCGACGACAGGGGGCTCCGGCGCAGGCGGCGGAGTAGGATCTGCGGGCGTTTCGACGATCGTCGGCGCAACTGCCGGCTTCGCCTTCACCTGGCGGGGGGGCTTGGCCATATCGGGCTCCTGTCGGAGGATAAAAAGGGCGGACCGAAGCCCGCCCTCCTTTCCGCTCTCGATTATGCCTGGATCAGGTGCTTGATCGCGATACTGTCGACCAGCTCGCCGTCAAAGCGGATCAGGCCCGCCATGCCGATCTTGGGCCAGAACCGCTCGCGCACTGTGCCGATCAGCGGAGCGCCAACCTTGCGCACCCAGTAGCGGCTGAAGTCGCCGAACAGCACGGTCTTGGCGCCGGTGGCGATCGCCGCCATGTCATCGTTGACCGAATAGGGCTTGTCCAGCAGCATCGCCGGCGCGTTGATGCGAACGTCGCCCATCTGCCAGAGATAATTGCCCTGACCGTCCTTCAGCTTGCGAATCGCAAGCAACGTGGTGTCGGCGAACATCCAGCGGCACTTAGGGCTCCGACGATAGGGCGCTCGGACCGAATGCTGCAGGTCCAGCAATTCGTCGGCGGCGATGGCCGTCGCGCTCGCCGCGGTCTTGCCGAGCGAACTGGCGGTGACGACGCCATTGGCCTGGCTGGTGCCGGTGCCGACGGTCAGTTTGTTGTTCGCGCGGCGGCCCAGGCGTTCGCCGAGCGCGTCGCCCAGGAATTCCTCCAGGTTGAACGCCGAATCCTGCATCAGTTCGAAGCTGATCTTCACCCACGGCGTCGCATCGACATAGGCGTCCAGGCGCTTCTGCCCGAACACCAGGTCGCCGCTGTTGTCGTCGGTCAGATCGTCGCCTTCCGCCAGCGCCGAAGCCGAGTTGCCGGTATCGTCATTGCTGGGAATGTCGAACTCGTTGCCCGAGCCGGTGACGATCTCGCGCACGACGGTGCCGTCATACATCGGACCCCAATCCTTCATGACGCGCACGATCTCGTTGGCGAGCTCCTTGGGGACGGTATAGCCGCCGGCCGTGGTCGTGCCGGCGGTCTGCGTGCGCACTTCCTGATGGCCGCGCCGCAGCAAGGCGCGCTGCTCACGGCTCAGGCTCTCCACGCTGCCGCCCTCGCGCAGGCAGGCGTAGAAGGCTTCGCGATATTCGGCCTGGGTATCCTTCTCCTTGCCTTCACCGCTGCGGGATTCGCCGTCGGGATTGTGCGGGCGATTGCGTTCGCGACGCTCTTCATCCTCCCGCTCGATCTTCTCCTGGCGCTCTTCGCGCGCGATCGTCGCGTCCAGCTTGTCCAGGTCGGCCATGAAATTGTCATGGCGCTGCTCGAGCTCGGCCGTGCGGCTCTCGTCGGTGTTGTTCGTGATTTCATTGAGCGCGTCGCGGGCCTGGGTTACCAGCTGGCCCCGCTTCTCCTGCAGTTCGGTCAAGGTGGGCATGTCATTCTCCTGGACATGAAAAAGCCCGCGAGAGGCGGGCGATGTGGCGGGGAAGCGGGAAGCTCCAGCGCCGAACCGGCAAGGCCGGGATGGGTTAGATGCGGCGCTCGATCTGCGCCTGTCGCGCGCGCCGTGCCGCTAATTTGTTCGAAGTAGGGGTCTGTTCCCGCTCCGCGCGGAGTTGGTCGAGCGATCGAAGGCCGACGGAGGTGTCAGGATAGGCGGGAAAGGCGGTATAGGTCACTTCGAACAGCTCGGCTTCGAGAATGGTCCGCCGCGGCGGATCGATCGTTTCATCCCACTGTTGTTTGCGGGTGATGAAACCAAACGACATGCCGGGGATGTCTTGCCGCTCGATCTGCACGGCAAGATCGCGGCCATCGCTCGTATCGGGGAGATCGTTCGAGAAGGCGAGGCCAGTCTCATCCTCACCCAGCGTCAATGTGCCGGCACCGGTCCGGCCGACAACACGGCCTGTGTCATGGCTATGCAGGGCCACCACGTCGCGCTCCTGGAGCGACTTGGTGAAGGCACCGGGGGCGATGATCTCCGTCCAATAGCCGCCGATATCGGTTTCGACGTTGAAGAGCGCCGCATAGCCCTCCGCCGTCCGGGTCTCACCTTCGGCGATTGAGCGAAGCTCCAGCCCGCGCGTGATCGCGCGTGTTTCGCGCCCATCAGGATTCGGTTTTGTCGCCGGGTTCGGCATTCGGTTCTCCGTTGTCTTGAGGCGCCTTCAGCACAGGCTGGGTCCCGAGCGGCACGGTTGCGCCCTGGATGTAGAGCTGGTCCCCCTCAGGCATGGGCTCGCGGTTTTCGAGCTTTCGGGCCTCGTTCGGCGTCATCTGCGCCGTCTGGATGGCGCGCGCGATACCTTCGACCCGGCTCTTGAAGTCGCCGCGCTGCACGCCGTCGACATTATGCTCGACATGGCGCGCGCGGCTGCGCTGTCCGAACAATTTGAGGTTCAGTTCCTGCTCGAACTTGCCCGCCCAATGGGTGACGACATGCTTTACCAGCTGCAGATCCTGCTGCTCGGTGTTGTTGAACGTCCCCTTGGTCAGGTCGTGCAGGAAAACGGGCGGCAATTGCCAGATGCGCGACGATTCCCCGATCTGGAACTGTCGTGCCTCGATCGTCTGCCCCTTTTGCGGGTCGATGCCGATCGGATTGAGCTTGTGGCCAGGCGGCATGCCGAAAAAGGGCGAGCCGCTCTGCTTGGCGAGATCGATCGCGCGCTGGATATCGGCCTGCGCACGTTTGAACGCTTCCGGTCCCTGCGGCAGCGGCCCCTCCAGCGCGAGCGGCGGGGTGCCGCCGCTGGCGAAGAAGGAGCTGGCATAGTCGTTCATCGCCAGCATCAGGCCGATCGCCCGCTTGTTCTTGTAGATCGGGCTGTAGACGTCTAGCTGGTTGCGCTTCAGCAGGAAGGTGACATCGATGACGTCGGCCGCCGGATATTCCTTATTGTCGAACCGATAGAATTTGCGGCCATTGCGCCGGCGGACTGATGTCCGGTCCGGATCCATCGGCCACAGGGCCACAACCTTGCTGCCCTGGCGTTCGATCCAGCTGGTGCCACGCCCGCCGGTAAACACCTGCGACCACATATATTCGCGCCAGCCCTGGCTCGTCCATTCGGGATTTGGCGCCTCGTTGAGCAGCATCTGCAGGTCGCCGTCCACCCGCTCCGATCCGTCCTTCACCTTCCGGAACAGGTGGAGCGGAAGGCTAGCCATCATGCGTGACAGGAAATTGACCGCGCACCAGTTGGACGGCACTTCCAGCGCCGTGTCTATCGTGACGGGCGGCAATTGCGGATTGTTGCCCAGCAGTCCGAAGAAGGCCAGCAGGTCTTCGGTCGAAGAGCCGGTCGACACGGAGGGGTTTTCCAGCGGGTTGAGCGAGCGCTGCTCGCGGCCGCCGCGCTGGAACTCGAACGCGATCCTCAATTGGGCACCATGCTGTAATTGGGATCATCCCAGGGCGAAAACGGCATTTCTTCCTTCTCCCCGCCCATGTGGACGCCGATCGTGCTCATCAGCGCGACCGGATTGTCGATTTTCAGATGCGGCTGCCCCTCCGGTTT
>DATEDR010000059.1:0-2160 GCA_035281605.1 Sphingobium sp. | reverse complement strand
GCTGCTCGTCGACCTGCCGCCGATTAGGGATGGCATGGCGACCGCGCCCGTGATCGTCGCGGCGGCGAGCGGCGGGGAGGGGTGGCGCGGGGCGGCGCTGTTCGGGATGAGCGAAACGGGCGACGCGACGCCGCTGGGCCGGACCGCTCCGCGAGCGGTGATCGGGCAGGTGGACGGGGTGCCGGGCGCGGGCAGCTGGGCGATGGTGGACGAGGTCAACAGCCTGACCGTCACGCTGATCGCGGAGGATATGGACCTTGGCGATGCCGACGAGGCGGCGCTGGCGCTGGGGCGCAACCTTTGCTTGGCGGGGCGGGAGCTGATCCAGTTCTCCCGAGCCGTGCAGACGGGGGCGGCCAGCTATCGGCTGGAAGGATTGCGCCGGGGGCTGGCGGGGACGGAATGGGCGATGACGGCCCATGTCGCGGGCGAGGCCTTTCTCCTGATCGAGGAGGAGCGGCTGGCCGAGCCCTTTGCCGGGCAGACGGGCGGGAGCGAGATCGGCGGCGTCCTGCGAATGGCGGCGATCGGCGTGGGGGACGCCGAACCTGTGGAGACGATGCTGACGGTCAGCGGCGAGGCTGTCGTTCCGATGGCGCCGGTGCATGCGCGCGCTGTGCCGGATGGACTGGGCGGATGGACCATAGGCTGGACGCGCCGCAGCCGGAACGGATGGCGGTGGGTGAGCGGTGCCGATGTCCCGCTGGGCGAGGAAAGCGAACGCTATGACCTTCGCGTGCTGGATGGGGAGGAAAGGGTACGGCAGGTGGAAACCGACGCGCCGACCTGGACCTATGATGCGGCGATGGTCGCGGCGGACGGCGGTGGGGCGCTGACCGTGGAGATCCGGCAGATCGGGTCTTTCGCGCTCGGCCGGCCGGTCCGGCTGCTATTGTCAGCCTGACGCTTCTTCCTTCATTTTTCAAGGGGATGATTGAACCATGACGATGGATCACACGCCGCGATGGGCGCTGCCGCAGCTTTTCGCAGGACAGGCGCAGAAGGAGATTTTCCACAACGAGGCCCTGGCGCGGATCGACATGTTGCTGCATGGGCTGGCGGAAAGCGCGGACGCGGCGACGCCACCCGTCTCGCCCGACATTGGCAGTTGCTGGATCGTGGCGACGGGGGGTACTGACGCCTGGGCGGGGCGGGATGGCGACCTGGCGTGCTGGACCGAAGGGGGGTGGCGTTTCGTCGCGCCGCGACGCGGCCTTGCCCTATGGGTCGCCGATCGCGAGCAGGCGATGCGCCATGACGGAACCGGTTGGGCAGACGACCCGGTCAGGTCGGACGGGATTTACGTGGGAGGCCTACGGGTGGCGGGCGAACGGGAAGGGGCGATTGCCGACCCGGCGGGCGGCGCCACCATCGACGGCGAGGCGCGCGGTTCGGTCATCGCCATTTTGAACGCGATGCGGGCCCATGGGTTGATCGCGCCATAACTTGTGCGCCGTCCGGCTTTTACAATGCAGGGCCAATGATTAGCCTGCGGCAAGCTGATGAAGCCGAAGTTTGATGTATTTCTGCAACAGTTCCACCAAATGTGGACTTGCCATGAAACTTTCTTGCCGATACATGGTTTCAACAGTCCTTCGTGACACTTTTGAAAGGGGAATCCAAATGCGGAAGCTTGCCCTCGCGGCTGTGCTTGCGTCCACCGCCCTGGCCACACCGGCCTTGGCGCGCGACGATAGCTGGTATGTCGGTATCGACGCCGGCGTCTTACTTGTCGAAGATCAGGATGCGACGATCAACGGCGTCGACGCAGACGATTCTATCGATTATCATAAGGGTTTCGACGCCGACGCCAACATTGGCTATGATTTCGGCGGCTTCCGGCTTGAAGCTGAGGCCGCTTACAAGCGCGCGGAAGTGGATCTGGAAAAGTCCGGTTTCGGTGGCGCCGCTTCGGCTCTGTCGTTCATGCTGAACGGCTTGCTGGACTTCGGTTCCGATGACGGCCTGCAGGGTTTCGTCGGCGCTGGTGCCGGTGTGTCGCGCGCCAAGATCGCCAATGACCTGGTCAACGATTCCGACACCGGTTTCGCGTGGCAGGCCATTGCTGGCGTTCGCTACCCGCTGACCAGCAATATCGACGTCTCGCTGAAGTATCGCTTCTTCAACCAGAACGATATCAAGGTCATTCCGGGCTACACC
>DATEDR010000058.1:0-8794 GCA_035281605.1 Sphingobium sp. | reverse complement strand
GGTGTCTGAAATGAACGATCCTGCCAGGGGGAGCGAAATCTCAGGCCGCTACAGAGGCGCCGTCACGTCATCCGCGCCCGCGATATCCCGGCACATCCTGAGGGGGCAGCCACAGGCCAGCCGGCGGCTCGCCCGATTGCCAGAAGACGTCGATCGGGATGCCGCCGCGCGGATACCAATAGCCGCCGATCCGCAGCCAGATCGGCTGCATCTCCCCGAACAGCCGCTCGCCGATGCCCACCGTGCAATCTTCATGGAAGGCGGCATGATTGCGGAAGGATCCCAGGAACAACTTCAAGGACTTCGATTCGACGATCGTCGCGGCGGGCGCGTAATCGATCACCAGATGGGCGAAATCCGGCTGTCCCGTCACCGGGCAGAGCGACGTGAACTCGGGCGCGGTGAAGCGCACCAGATAGGGCTTGCCCGGCCGGGGATTGGCGACATAATCGAGTATGGCCGCTTCCGGGTGCGTCGGCAGCGCGCTGGCCTGGCCCAGATGGATCGGTTTTACGGTTTCGGATATATCGGTCATCCCGGCCATCTACGCCATTGCACGTCTAATGTCATCGCCAACCCGCCTCGCCCAGCCGTTCACCTCCCGTTCAGCAGCGCCCCTGCCTTGGCTGCTGTCCATGGGGTTTCGCTCGTCCATGCTGATCATCGCGCCGCTGCTGCTGGCCACGCCCGTTTTTGCCCAGGAGCAGGACAGCGGCAGTCCGGTGTTCAACCTGCCCCGGCAAAGCCCCCCGGTCGATCCCAACCGCGAAGGCCCGGAACTGGATGTTTTCCGCGGCACGTCGCCGACGGTCGCGCCCCCGCCCGTCATCACGCCCCCGCCTCCGGTGACCACGCAGCCTGCGCCGCAACCGCAAGCCCCTGCCGCGGCACAGCCCCGATCCAGCGCCCCAGCCGCCCGCCAGCCCGCCCCGACCCCGGCCCAGCCAGCGCTACCCCGAAGCAGCGCGCCCGCGGTCCAGCCTCCTGCCCCGACTGCCGAGCCGCAACCGGCTCCAACGCCCGAAGCCGCTGCTCCCGCCGTCCCGCAACCTGCCGAACCTTCGGTCGAACCGCCCGCGCCCGCCGTCGAGTCTGGCCGCTGGCCCTGGATCGCCCTTGGCACGGGCCTGTTGATTGCGCTCCTGGCCGTCGGCTGGGTGCTCCTGCGCCGTCGCCGTGGCGTTGACGAGGCGGTCGAGCAAGACTCGATCTTCGTCGAGGATGAGGAAGCGCCCTTGGCCGCTCCCGTGACGCCAGAGCCGGCCGTCTCCCCGCTCCCGCCTTCCCCACCGAAGGTCGTGCCGCCGCCGCCCGCACCCGATCCGGCCCCTTCGCCCGCAACCGGCCAGCGGCCATGGATCGACCTGACGATGGAGGTTCGCGGCGCGCGGCTGTCGCTGATGGGCGCGACGATCAACTATGAGCTGACCCTCCACAATCGCGGCGAGCGGCCGGCGGAGGATCTGCTGATCCGCACGCTCCTCGCCAATGCCGATACCGGCCAGCAGGCCTTGCTCCAGCAGTTTTTCGCGGGATCGGCGGGCCTCCCGACCCATTCGGTCGTTTCGATCGCGCCGGGTGAAAGCCAAAGCCTGTCGGGCGAGCTGCGGCTGATGCCTGACCAGATCGCCCCGGTGCAGATGGGCGGACGCGCGCTGTTGATCCCGCTGGCCGCGTTCGACGCGCAATATCGCTGGACCGAGCAGGGCGCGCCCGCTTCCGGCCGGACCGGCCGGGCCTTCATCGTCGGGCAGGAACAATCTCCCCCGGCCGACCGCCTCGCCCCCTTCCGCCTCGACCTGGGCCCGCGTCAATATCCCACGCCCGGCAGCCGCGCGACCGCGCTGACGCTGGCAAGCTAGACTCTCGCGGCCAAGCCTCTTCCCACCGCCGCCGCCCGATCGTAAACAGGTTGGAACGGCACCGAAAAGAGGCGGCATGCAGATAGTGGTTTCAACCGATTGGCTAGCGGCGGAACTGGGCAGCAGCGACCTGCGCATCCTCGACGCCACGCTGTTCCTTCCCGGCACCCCGCGCGATCCGCGCGCCGAGTTCGAAAGCGCGCATATTCCGGGCGCCGCCTATCTCGACCTGCCGACGCTGGCGGATGCGGAAGATCCGCTGCCCGGCATGCTGCCGAGCGACGCCTTCATGACCGAGCGCTGCCGGGCGCTGGGCCTTGATGCCGACAGCCGCATCATCCTCTACGACAACAGCCCGACGCACAGCGCCGCCCGCGCCTGGTGGATGATGCGCCTGTACGGCGTCGGCGCATCCGCCGCGATCCTGGACGGCGGGCTTCCCAAATGGCTGGGGGAGGAGCGCCCGACCGAATCCGGCTGGCCGGTCATTCCCCGGGGGAACGCGACCGCGGCCCGCGCGCCGGGACAGGTACGAACCCGTAACGATCTGCTCGCCAATCTCCAAAGCGATGAGGCGCAGGTGCTGGACGCCCGCGGCGCCGGCCGCTTCACCGGCGCGGAGGAGGAACCCCGGGCGGGCATGGCCTCGGGACACATTCCCGGCTCCCGCAACATACCCTCCGCTTCACTTTTCGACGCCGACAACAGCATGAAGCAGGGCGAGGCGCTTCGCCGCCTGTTCGTGGAGGCCGGCACGGACTTTTCGCGCCCGATCATCACGACCTGCGGCAGCGGCGTCACCGCTGCGACCCTTCTCGTCGGGCTCGAACTGCTCGGCAAGACCGACGTCACCCTCTACGACGGCAGCTGGTCGGAATGGGGCCTGGATCCCGCAACGCCCAAGGCGACGGGTCCGGCATGAGCGGCAAGGACGACAGCGGCCCTGACGACCGCAAACCGCTGACCAGGATCGCCCAGGCGGGCCGCCGCCGCGAATGGACCGGCATGCCCGGCCAGCCCGGAGCCATTGTCAGCCCGCCCGTCTGGCGCGCGTCCACCATCCTCTATGACGACGTCGCGCATCTCCGCCGCGCGGCCGGCGGCAGCACGCACGAGCGGCTCTTCTACGGCCGCAAGGGCACGCCGACGACCTGGAGCCTGGCGGACGCCCTCACCGAAATGGAACCCGGCGCCGAAGGAACGATGTTGCTTCCCTCCGGCGTGGCGGCGATCGCCTGCGCATTGATGGCGGTGCTGAAGCCCGGCGACCAGTTGCTGATGGTTGACAGCGCCTATGACCCGACGCGCAATTTCTGCGAAAAGATGCTGCGCCCGCTCGGCATCGACACAGTCTATTATGACCCCTGCATCGGCGCGGGCATAGCCGACCTGCTGAGCGACGCCACGCGCGCCATCTTCCTGGAAAGCCCGGGCAGCCTCACCATGGAGGTGCAGGATGTGCCCGCGATCACGGCGGTCGCGCGGGAGCGCGGCATCGTCACGCTGATCGACAACACCTGGGCGACGCCGCTCTTCTTCCCCGCCCTGGCGCATGGCGCGGATATCTCCATCCTCGCCTGCACCAAATATATCGTCGGCCACAGCGACGTTATGATGGGGTCGGTGACGGCCACGCCCGCCCTTTTCCCCCAGATTCGCCAGACCGCATATCTGTTCGGCCAGACCGTCAGCCCCGACGACGCCTGGCTGGCCGCGCGGGGACTTCGCACGCTCGGCGTCCGCCTGACGCAGCATCAGCACAGCGCCCTCGCCATCGCCCGCTGGCTCGAACAGCAGCCCGACATCGCGCGGGTCCTTCATCCCGCGCTCCCGGGATGCCCCGGCCACGCCCTCTGGCAGCGCGACTATTCCGGCTCCACCGGCCTCTTCAGCTTCATGCTGAAGGGCGGCGACGAAAAGGCCCGCGCGGCTTTGATCGACGGCCTTGCCCATTTCGGCATCGGCTACAGCTGGGGCGGGTTCGAAAGCCTAGCCCTTCCCGTTGACCCGGCGCGCTATCGCACCGCCACCCAATGGCAGGCGGAAGGGCCGCTCGTGCGGCTGCAGATCGGGCTGGAAGATCCGGCCGACCTCATTGCCGATCTCGATGCGGGCCTCGCCCGCTTTCGCGCGGTTCGGGGATGACGGTCGGCTTGCCCGATCTGCTTGCCCTGCTGCCGGGTGATCCGGCGATCGTTCATCCCCTGGTCGCGCTGACGATAGCGGCGCTCGTCTATCTGACCGCCGATGCCATCGCCCATATTGCCGCGCCCCGCCTGCGCCGCCGCGTCCGCCCCCTGGGCGACGCGCTGGCGGGCCATTTGCGGCCGATCCTGCGCCATGCCCTTGCGAGCGGCCTGCTCGCCCTTTGCGTCGCGCTGTGGCCGAGCGACGCCCTTGCGCATCTTGTCCTGGGCGGCGCGCTCGCGCTGACGACGGCGCTGCTCGCGGTCCATATCCTGCGCAGCCTCGCCATTCCCCGCTGGGCCGTCATTCCGCTCGCACTGCTGCTGTTCGTGATGGTCCTTTCAGGCAGCAGCGGAGGCTTCGCGCCGGTGGCGGACATGCTGGACGGGGTCGGCATTGACCTCGGCAAGCGGCGCATCACCCTGCTCGGCCTGTTCAGCATGGCGGCGACCGCCGTTGCGCTTTTCGCCATGGTGCGCCTCACCAACCGGATCGTCGGGCGCAGCATCAGCCGCTCCCACGGCCTGGACGCCACGCAAAAACTGCTCGGGCAGAAACTGGCCGCCATCGCCGCCGTCGTCCTCGCCTTCTTCGTCGGCATCGACGTGCTTGGCATCGATCTGACCGCCTTTGCCGTCTTTTCCGGCGCGCTCGGGCTGGCCGTCGGTTTCGGCCTGCAGAAAACCTTCGGCAACCTGATCGCCGGAATCATCCTGCTGATGGATCGGTCGATCAAGCCGGGCGACGTGATCGTCGTCGGCGACAGCTTCGGCTGGGTGAACAAGATCGGGGTGCGCGCCGTCTCCGTCATCACGCGCGATGGCAAGGAACATCTGATCCCGAACGAAAATCTGATGACGCAGGAGGTCGAGAATTGGTCCTATTCCGACCGCAACGTCCGGGTGCGCATCCCCGTGGGCGTCGGCTACGACAGCGACCTCAAGCTCGCCCAGGACCTCATGCTCCGCGCCGCGCAGCAAAGCCCCCGCGTGCTGCGCAATCCCAAGCCCAATGTCTGGCTCACCGGCTTTGGCGAAAATCGGGTCGAACATGACATACTCGTCTGGATCAGCGATCCGGAGGGGGGCGTCGGCAATGTGAAGTCCGACGTCCTCAACCGGCTCTGGCTGTTGTTCAGGGACAATGGGATCACCATCCCCTACCCCCAGCGCGTCATCCACAATGCCGGCGAAGAGCGCACTTCCCCCTAGCCACGTCCCTGACGTCTGCATTGCGCCGGAAATTCGCGCAGGGGCCAGCGCACCATTAGCCGTCATCTTTGTTGCAGACTAGCAACATTCCAGCATCAAAAAGAAATGTATCAGCAAAAATTCTTGTGCAGCGCAGCGATCATCGGGCATCCCTTCAATCGTTGAGGCAATCCGGCCCGTCCCGCGAGGGAGCAGAGGCCCGGAATCCCGACGCAGGTGGGACCATCGCAGAAAATCACCAAGGGGAATCCAATGCGTAAGTCCATTCTCGGCCTCTCGGCCGTTGCTCTTGCTGCCCTGTCGGCGCCCGCCTTTGCCCAGGACGAGCCCACGCCCGCCCTCACCGTGACCGGCAACGCCGCCGTCGTGACCGACTATCGTTTCCGCGGCATCTCGCAGACCGACAAGCGTTTCGCGCTGCAGGGCGGCATCACCGTCACCCATGAATCGGGCTTCTACGTCTCGACCTGGGGCTCTTCGATCGACGATTATGTCGCCAATGGCAGCGACCAGGAACTCGACCTGATCGGCGGCTATTCCAAGACGATCGGCGCCGCCACTGTCGACGTCGGATTGCTCTATTACTACTATCCTAATTCGGGCGGGGTGAACTCGGACTTCTTCGAACCCTATGCCTCGATCAAGGGCACCTTCGGCCCCGCATCGGCCAAGCTGAGCGCCGCCTATGCGCCCAAGCAGCACGCCCTGTCCTATGGCGTCAACGCGCGTGAAGACAATCTTTACGTCGCTGGTGACCTGTCGGCCAGCGTCCCCAACACGCCCGTCGGTGTGTCGGCGCACCTCGGTCACAATTTCAACCGCAGCTATCTCACCTTCGGCGAGAAATATACCGACTGGAGCGTCGGCGCGACCTACACCTGGAGCCACCTGACTTTCGGCGTCAGCTATGTTGACACCGACAAGGACATCCGGTCGAGCTATACGACAGCGGGCGGTAGCCTGCGCGCGACCCGCAACCTGTCGAAGGCAGGCGTCGTGGGGTCGATCACCGCCTCCTTCTAACGGCATTTTCGAATAACAGGAGGGGATGGGCCGTGATCCTTGAGGATCGCGGCCCGTTTTCTTGTACCGGCCATAAGAGGTCGCCTATCGCTGCGGGCCTGCTTATATAGGGGGCGATGTCCAGCCTGCTGCCGCTCCTGATCTTCCTCGCCACCGTCGCCGCGATGGAGGGCTTTGCCTATGTCATGCACCGCTGGGTCATGCACGGGCCGGGATGGTTGCTTCACGCCAGCCACCACCGCCCGCGCACGGGGCCGTGGGAAGCGAACGATCTTTACTTCGTGATCTTCGCCATGCCTTCGATCCTGCTGCTGCTTGGCGGCGTTCAGTGGGAATGGGGCGGCTGGGCGACAGCGTGCGGGGCGGGGATCGCGGCCTATGGCCTCATCTATCTCGGCTTTCACGACATTCTCGTCCACCGCCGCGTAGCCCATCGCCATGTGCCTCGGTCCCGCTACATGAAGCGCATCGTCCAGGCGCATCGCCTGCATCACGCCGTAGAGAGTCGGAACGGCTGCGTCAGCTTTGGCTTCCTGGTCGCGCCGCCGGCCGAAGTCCTGAAACGCGAACTGGCGCGGAACGAGGAAGCAGGACTGCGCGCCGCAAGGGGCATAGGCGGGTCGCCGGACTAGCGGGCATGGACCTTAAGCCAGGGACCACCCATCGCCCAAATCCTATCAGCACTCCAGGCCCACAAGCGCGCCGCTGCCGATCCTGTCGACATGGCGCTTGCCGTCGATTTCCAGCCAATCCGGCGTGGCTTCCAGCCGTCGCCCGTTGATGGTCGTGCGCAGATGTTCGATCGCGATGCGGTTGCGGGCCACAATGCGCAGGATCGCCAGGCCGTCCCCGCGCGTCGCCATGATGGAGTAGCGATCCCCGCGCAGCAGGAAATGCCAGCTGCCGTCGGTCGGCACCCAGTGATTGCTCTCGACCACCTGCTCGGGGCTTCCGTCGGCCGATCCCATCCGCAGGCTGATGCGCGTGGCGCCCTTGCTCTGCCGCGGCGGCGCAAAGACCAGGATCGGCTCCCCGTCCAGCGTCAGGGGTATCGGCGTGTCGCGCAGCAGCCGCGATCCCCCGACGACCAGCGTCGGCAGTTCCGGGGAGAAAGGCAGTCGGTCTCGCGCGAAATGGCGCTGGCGGACGACAGGATTGGCATGGAAACTCAGGACCTGCGTCAGGGTCAGCCGACCCTCCTCCACCAATCCATGGCAGGTTGGGCACAGCAATGTCGGCCCCTGGCCCTCAGGCAGGCGCAGATAGCGGTAGATCGTGACGCCACAGCGCACGCAGGCGAAGCCGCAAGCCTGCCGGATTTCCTCGCGCTGCTCCTCGGTAAGCTCGGGTAGCGACGGCATCACTGACAAGCCCATGGACGGCGACCCCCTGCAAGCGCCGTCCCGCATCATCGCGGACCGGCGTTACCCAAGGCGTCCTTCCCACGGACGGGCTCTCGAGGACCCTTCCTGAGCACCATCGTTGGAATAAATCGCCGCAAGTCAAGAGGAGGCGACGCAATAGCCTAACGTTGGGGCAGCAAATCCACATTGCGGGACGCCGCAATGTCGCGGATGCGACCGGGGCGCGGCATGGACTTGACGGCGATCTCGGCCATGTCGCCGGCGCTGAAAAGCTCGATATTGCCAACGTCGAACAGGCGCTGGCCCAGCGTCTGGGTAATGCGCACGCTGCGGATACTGGACAGCGCGATCTCCGTCCGCTGCTTGGCAAGGATCCCGCGTTCCAGCAGAACCTCACGATCCGACAGCGCCAGCCGCTCGCCCTTGTTCATCACCCACCAGATGCCGATGGCCAGGATGCCGACGACGGAGATCAGCAACAGCAGGAACAGGAAAGGGTGCGCCCGGAACATAGCGGGATGTTCGTCATACAGCCAAGCCGTGCCCATCTTGCCTCCCGTCTGCCGATCGCCAGCATTGATCATGGAAGGCCGGTCATCGTCAAGGCGCGCGGCGCTCCTAGCTCTCGTCGCCCATGCGCAGCGCGGCGATGAAGGCTTCCTGCGGGATCTGCACGCTGCCATATTCGCGCATCCGCTTCTTGCCCTCCTTCTGCTTTTCGAGGAGCTTCTTCTTGCGGGTAATGTCGCCGCCATAGCATTTCGCGGTCACGTCCTTGCGCATCGCCGCGATCGTTTCGCGCGCGATCACCTTGCCGCCGATCGCTGCCTGGATCGGGATCTTGAACAGGTGGCGGGGGATCAGGTCCTTCAGCCGCTCGCACATATGCCGCCCGCGCGCCTCGGCAGCGCTGCGGTGGACGATCATGCTGAGCGCATCGACCGGCTCATTGTTGACGAGGATGCTCATCTTGACGAGGTCGCCCTCGCGCGTGCCGATCTGGTGATAGTCGAAGCTCGCATAGCCGCGGCTGATCGACTTCAGCCGGTCGTAAAAGTCGAACACCACCTCGTTGAGCGGCAATTCGTAGGTCACCTGCGCGCGACCGCCGACATAGGTCAGGTTCTTCTGAATGCCGCGCCGGTCC
>DATEDR010000057.1:0-5514 GCA_035281605.1 Sphingobium sp. | reverse complement strand
CGTGGACCGCTTTCCTTATCAGGAAACCGAAGATCAGGATCGCGCCATCATGGACGTGGTCGAGGATTTGGGCGCCGGGCGGCCGATGGACCGGCTGGTGTGCGGCGACGTCGGCTTCGGCAAGACGGAGGTGGCCTTGCGCGCCGCTTTCGTGGCGGCGCTGGCGGGGATGCAGGTGGTGGTGATCTGCCCGACCACCCTGCTCGCCCGACAGCATCACATGAATTTCGAGGAACGCTTCCGGGGTTTCCCGGTGAATATCGGGCGCTTGTCGCGGCTTGTGCCGGACAAGGAGGCGAAGGGCGTGAAGGCTGGGCTGGCCGATGGCACGGTCGATATCGTGGTGGGCACCCATGCGCTGCTGGCGAAGGGGCTGGAGTTCAAGCGGCTGGGCCTCGTCATCGTCGATGAGGAACAGCGGTTCGGCGTCACGCACAAGGAGCGCCTGAAGAGCCTCAAGACCGATGTGCATGTGCTGACGCTGATGGCGACGCCGATCCCGCGGACGCTGCAGATGGCGATGTCGGGCTTGCGCGAGCTGTCGGTCATCCAGACGCCGCCGGTCGATCGCCTGGCGGTGCGGACCTACATCATGCCCTGGGATGGGGTGGTGATCCGCGAGGCGCTGCTGCGCGAACATTATCGCGGCGGGCAGAGCTTCTTCGTGGTGCCACGCATCGCCGACCTGACAGAGGTGGAGGAGTTTCTACGCACTGAGGTGCCTGAGGTGAAGGCCATCGTCGCGCACGGCCAGATGGCGGCGAGCGAGGTCGAGGAGCGCATGTCGTCCTTCTACGACAAGCGCTACGATGTTCTCCTGTCGACCACGATCGTCGAGAGCGGTCTGGACATTCCCTCGGCCAATACGCTCGTTATCCACCGGGCAGACCGGTTCGGGCTCGCGCAGCTCTATCAGCTGCGCGGGCGGGTCGGGCGGTCAAAGACGCGCGCCTATGCCTATTTCACCACGCCCGCGAACAAGATCATCACCGAGACGGCAGAAAAGCGGCTGAAGGTGCTGTCCGACCTGGATACGCTGGGAGCGGGATTCCAGCTGGCGAGCCACGATCTGGACATTCGCGGCGCGGGCAATCTCGTCGGGGACGAGCAGTCGGGGCACATCAAGGAGGTCGGATTCGAGCTTTACCAGTCGATGCTGGAAGACGCGATCCTGGAGGCGAAGGCCGGCGGCGCGGGGATCGAAAGGCGGGAGAGCTTCTCGCCGCAGATCACGGTCGATGCGCCGATCCTCATTCCCGAGGATTATGTGCCCGATCTCGACCTGCGCATGGGCCTCTATCGCCGCCTGAACGAAGTCGAGGACCGACAGGGGCTGGAGGCGTTCGCCGCGGAACTGATCGACCGTTTCGGCAAGCTGCCCGCGCCGACGCAAAACCTGTTCAAGATCATCGAGATCAAGCAGAATTGCGTCGCTGCCAACATCGCCAAGATCGATGTCGGGCCGAAGGGCGCGCTGGTCAGCTTCTTCGAGGATCGCTTCCCCCGGCCCGAGGCGCTGGTGGCCTATATCCAGCGCCTGAACGGCGTCGCCCGGCTGCGGCCGGACAGCAAGGTGGTGGTGAACCGCGCCTGGGCCGACCCGGCGGCGCGGCTGAACGGGGCGCTGCAATTGTCCAAAGGGCTGGCGAAGGCGGCGGGATAGCAGGTCATTATGCCTCCCCCCCTGCGCAGATGACCCTTACGACTTGAGCGCCAGCGTCACCAGTTCGGCAGAGGAAACCCCTGCCGAACGCAGGAATCCCTGATAATAGTCGCAGCCTTCTCGAGCTAAGAGGTCGCGCTGCTGCTCGGTTTCCACTCCTTCGGCGATGACGCGCAGTCCAAGCGACTTTGCCATATGTATGACGCCGCGCACGATGATGCGATCGCGGGCAGTCCCTGCAATGTCCTGCGCCAGCCCGCTGTCTATCTTGAGATAGTCGAGCGGCAGGCTTTTCAGATAGGCGAGGCTGGAATAGCCGGTGCCGAAATCGTCGACCGCCACTGCCAACCCCTCGGCCCGCAGTGCAGTAAGCAGCGTCGTCGCGTTGTCGACATCCTCGATGAGGCCTCCTTCGGTGATTTCCACCGTCAGGCGGGACCGCGGGAAGCCGCTCATATCCACCAGATTGAGGAATTGCGGCATGAAGCCAGGCTGCGCGATGTCCTCCGCCGTGACGTTGATCGAAAGCCGCAGATGCACCAGGGCGCGCGGCCAGGCGGCAGCCTGCCGCAAGGCTTCGGCCTGGATATGGGCGGAGAGCGGCAGCATATAGTCGGACCGCTCCGCCGTCGCGAACAGCATCCCCGCGCCCAGCGGGCCATATTGCGCGTGATTCCACCGCGCCAGTGCTTCGACGCCGATCATCTGGTCGCCATCCACGGGATATTGCGGTTGAAAGACGATGCCGATCTCTCCCCGATCAAGCGCGAGGCGCAGGTCGGTTTCAAGCTGATCGGCATCGACCTGCCGACTGCGCTTCTCGGCGGAGAAGATGCGGATGCCCTCCCCGCCCCCGGCCCGTGCGTCGGCCAGCGCCGTGCCGGCGCGGCGCAACAGGCGGGTCACGTCATCGTCCGCGCGCGACTGGGCAATGCCGCAGCGGGCGGTCAGGCGTATCAGATGGTCGCCGGCGCTGAATGGGCGGCCGATCGCGCCGATCAGCTGGCGCGCCAGAAATGTCGCGCGATCCGCCGCCGCCGCATCCCCCGTCAAGCCAACGAGGAAGTCCGTGCCGGCAATGCGCGCGACAACGGCGCCGGGCGCGACGTCGCCGGCCATGCGCTCGATCCTGCGCGCGATGCGCCCCAGCAGGGCATCGCCCACCACCTGGCCATAGGCCGCGTTCATCCGGTCGAACTGGCTGATCGAAAGAAGCAGCACGGTCGTCGCCAGGCCCGACCGCTTGTCGAGCCAATCGAGGGCGGCCTCTCGCGACCGCAGCCCCGTCAGCTCGTCGCGGCCAGTCGCATCATGGCCATGGGCATCGGACAACCATTCGACATCCGCTGCGATCATCCCGTCGATCAGGCGCAGGTGATGCACCAGTCGATCGGCCGGGCGCCCGGGCGCTGCGTGGGCGAAAGCTTCCGGACGGCCCGAACGCATCATGCCCCGCAGCGCGGCCATGACGGACCGGCGCTCCGATCGAGGGAGCCGGCGGACGAAGCCTGCTGGGCTGATGCTCTGCTCATCGAGGCCAAGGTGACGCGCGAAACTGGCGCTGAGGCGGATGGCGCCGCTGGTCCGGTCCATTTCCCAGAAGAGGGCGTCGCCACGGCGGATGCGCTGGGCGCGCCGGCTGGGGGCGACCCCACCGCCGAGCCGATCGACCAGGCGTTGGGCCGAAGCAAGCGTGGCGCGCAGCTGCTGGATCGAAAAAGGCGCGGCGAGGAAATGCGTGGCGCCCGATTCCAGCAGGGCCGGCACGGCGGCGATCCGGTCGGCATCGACCAGCGCCACCAGGGCGGCTCCGCCCGCATCCACCGGAGGCACGAGCGCCGCGAGCAGTCGGACATCGCCCTCGCGCACGCCCCTCATGTCGACCAGAGCGATCTGCGCGTCGCTGTGCAGGAGCCGCTGCGCCGCGTCGGTCGGGCGACGCGCGGCGATGACGCGCCAGCCTGCGTCCCGCGCGAGCGAGGAAAGGCCGTCTCGATCCCCGGGCGACAGGATGAAAAGGCTACGCTGTCCGTCCAGCGCGGTGTCCCCGCTCACGCTTGCACTCCCTGGGATTTCAACCGCTCCTGCCATCCTTCGGTAACCGACCTGTTCACGATGCCGCAACGGGCGTCAAGCGGCACCGCTTGCGCCCGTCCCATGCATGGCCTAGCTAGGGGAACATGGACAAGGCCGATCTTCCGCGCACGGTGATGACCGACGCCCTCGGGCGGCGGATCAGCTATTTGCGCATTTCGGTTACGGACCGCTGCGATCTGCGCTGCCGCTACTGCATGGCGGAGCGCATGACCTTCCTGCCCAAGGACCAGGTGCTGACGCTCGAGGAGATCGCGCTGCTCGCCGACCTGTTCATCGCGCGCGGGGTCGCCAAGATCCGGCTGACCGGCGGCGAGCCCCTGGTGCGGCGGGACATCATCGATCTCGTCCGGAGGATCGGGCGGCATCTGGGCCAGGGGCTGGACGAACTCACGCTCACCACCAACGGCACGCGACTGACCCACCATGCCGAGGCGCTGTTCGACGCTGGCGTGCGCCGGATCAATGTCAGCCTGGACAGCCGCGATCCCGACCGGTTTTCCCACGTCACCCGGGGCGGAGACATTCGCGCCGTGATGGACGGGCTGGACGCGGCCAAGGCGGCGGGGTTGGCGGTCAAGATCAACATGGTTGCGCTGAAGGACATCAATGAGGATGAGATCCTGCCGATGCTGCGCTGGTGCGACAGCCAGGGCTTCGACCTGACGCTGATCGAAACGATGCCGCTGGGCGAAACCGGCGAAGACCGTACCGACCATTATCTGCCGCTGACGCAGGTGCTGGATGGCCTGCGGCAGCATCATGACCTGAGGCCGATCCCCCACCGGACCGGCGGCCCGTCGCGCTATCTTGCAGCAGATGACCTGGGCGTCCGGCTGGGCCTTATCACCCCGCTCACCAATAATTTCTGCGCCGACTGCAACCGGATGCGGATGACGTGCGAGGGCAAGATCTTCATGTGCCTGGGCCACGAAGATCATGTCGACCTGAAAAGCGCCTTTCGCCAGGGCGGCGTCGAGGCGGTCGAGCCGCTGATTGATCGTGCGCTTCGGCTGAAGCCCGCACGCCACGATTTCCGCATCGGCGAGGGCGCGCCCGCTTCCGCCGTTGCCCGGCACATGAGCGTCACCGGCGGATGAGCGAGGAACCGCGGCGCGCTCTGGTCGCGTCCCCGACCCAGGCCGCGAAGGCTGCGGAGGACAGGTTGCGCGCCGCCTACGACTTCGTGCCGGTCGATCAGGCCAATATGATCATCGCGCTCGGCGGCGACGGCTTCATGCTGCAGACGCTCCATTCCATGCTGGAGGGGCGGCGCATCCTGCCGGTATTCGGCATGAACCTGGGCACCGTCGGCTTCCTGATGAACGAATGGCGGCTGGAGCGGCTGGAACAGCGGATCGAAGCCGCCAAGCCGTTCAAGGTCAATCCTTTGCGCATGACGGTGGACACGGTCGACGGCGAGCGGTTTTCGATTCCCGCGATCAACGAAGTGTCGCTGCTGCGCGAAACACGCCAGACCGCCAAGCTGGAAGTGCAGGTGAACGGCCGCGCGGTGCTGCCCGAACTGGTGTGCGACGGCGTGCTGGTCGCGACGCCTGCCGGCTCCACCGCCTATAATCTTTCAGCACACGGCCCCATCCTGCCGCTCGGTTCCGGGCTCGTGGCGCTGACGCCGATCAGCCCCTTTCGCCCGCGTCGCTGGCGGGGCGCGATCCTGCCCGAACAGACGGCGATTCGCTTTACCGTGCTGGAACCGGTGAAGCGCCCGGTCAGCGCCGTCGCGGACCAGCGCGAAG
>DATEDR010000056.1:0-3190 GCA_035281605.1 Sphingobium sp. | reverse complement strand
CGCCGCTATTCTGCATCGCTTGCCCGCTGACGGCGGACAAGGCGATGGGCACATCCGAAAGAGGGCTGGGTCGCCGCGTGGCGGTGACAATGATGACGCTGCTGTCATCTTCGACAGCGCCCTGAGCCGCAGCGTCCTGCGCATGGGCAACCGAGATCGAACCTGCCAGCGCGACCATACCGGCCGACAAGAGCCAAAGATTTTTCCGATTCATGAAGGACCCCTTCTCTCCTGCGCATGGCATTCCATGTCGGCTATTTTGATTGCGATTATGCGGACACAGATGATCAAAGGCAAGCGGAGCCAAGCTTTTCAACCTATTGCGGTGGAGGCTGGATTAGATTGTCACCACTTGTTGCCTATGCGCAACAGCCTGTGGGCGTTTCCGTACCGTCGTTCAGCCAAGTGGAAAGCGCAGCAGCCGGTTGGCGACGGGCACCATCGCCATCGCGCCCGGTCCCACGGCCCGGCGTATCTCTCCATGGCCTGCGTCCAAGCCGCCAGTGAGCGCGCCCAGGGCCGGAAGGATCAGCTTCGAGGAAGAGCCAACAAAGCAGCGCCGCGACACATAGCGGCCCCGCAGCGACAGGCGCAGTTTGGGATGAAAATGGCCGGAAATTTCCGGGCGGGAATCGGCCGGGTCGGCTTCGTGGCGCAGCCAGATGCCGTCGACCTCCGCCTCCGCCAGTCGCCGGCCGCCGGGTGTCGCGGCCATGCCGACGTCGTGGTTCCCGGTGATCCACAGCCAGTCCAGGCGTCCGGTCAGCGCCGTCAGCCGCTCGCGCGTCCCCGTCGGCAACCGCGCCGCGCCATCGGCATCATGAAAACTGTCGCCCAGCGACCAAATCGCCCGCGCGCCGGTACGGTCGACCAGCGCCTCGATCATGTCCAGCGTCGCCTGACTGTCATGGGGTGGAAGGAACTGGCCGAACCGCCCGAACCAGCTTGCCTTTTCGAAATGCAGATCGGCGACCAACAGCGCCGAGCGCGCGGGCCAGAACAGCGCCGCCTCCGGCAGCGCCAGAAACTCATGACCTGCGAACGAAAGGGGAACCATGGCGTGCCTATGCGCTTTCGTGCCCCCGCTTTCAAGAAGGAAGTGAAACCGCTATGGGCGCGCGATGGCACCGCCCTTTTCCATTGCCGCGCTTTATCGCTTTGCCACGTTCGACGAGCCTGAAGCGCTGGCCGCGCAATTACGGACGCTCTGCGCCAGCCTGGAGACATGCGGCACGCTGATCCTGGCGCGAGAAGGCATTAACGGGACGGTCGCCGGCAGCACCGCGGCGATCGCGGCCCTCGTCGCGCATATTCGGGATCTGCCGGGCTGCGCCGATCTCGACGTAAAATATGCGGCCTCAGCCCAGGCGCCCTTCGCCCGGATGAAGGTCAAGGTGAAGAAAGAAATCGTCACACTGGCCGCAGGCGATCTGGACCCCGCCAACCAGGCAGGTCGGCATCTGGATCCCGCCGAATGGAACGCCCTGATCGCCGAGCCGGACACGATCGTCATCGACACCCGCAACGCCTATGAGGTTTCCGTCGGCAGCTTCGAAGGCGCGATCGACCCGGGCACCCGCTCCTTCCGCGACTTTCCCGCCTGGTTCGACGCTTTTGCCGAAGAACTGCGCGAACAAGGCCGCGCCCCAAAGATCGCGATGTTCTGCACCGGCGGCATCCGCTGCGAAAAATCAACCGCGCTGGCGAAGGCGCGCGGCTTTGACGAGGTCTATCATCTACGCGGCGGCATATTGCGATATCTGGAGGAGATGCCTGAGGCCAAAAGCCGCTGGCGGGGCGAGTGCTACGTGTTCGACGAGAGGGTCGCGGTCGGTCACGGGCTGAAGAAAGGGGATCATGTCCTGTGCCGGGAGTGCGGTTCGCCGCATCGGCACGATGAGGATCATGCCTGCCCAGCCGCTGCCTGACCGGAGACCCTCACCCCATATAGCGATGCAGCCGCCCGCCATGCGCTCTCAGCCAAGCGCGCGACGGCTTGGGATCTTCCCCCAGGATGCGCTGGTGCGCGGCATGGAAAGCCGGGCTGTGGTCCATGTGCAGCAGATGCGCCAGCTCGTGCGCGACGGTCGCCCGCCTTACCTCCGGCGGGCAGAGGATGAGCCGCCAACTATAGCGGATCGCTCCGCTGGAGGCACAGCTCGCCCAGCGGCTGCGGGGATCGCCGATGCCGACGGATGCGACGATCAGGCCATGATCGCGCGCCATTTCATGACTTTCGACTTCAAGCACCGCCCGCGCGCGCGACTTGAGCCAACGCAGGACGCGCGGCGCCACCGATTCCCGGGCACCCCCCAGGACCAGCCGGTCGCCGTCCAACCGGATCGTCCGCGACGTCCCCTCCACCCAGCAGATCCGCACCTCGCGCCCCTCCAGCGGGAACAAGGCGCCGTCATCCAGCATCACCGGCGCCGGCCGGGCCGCCATCTGACTGCGCACCCAGCCTTCATGGCCCTGCGCCCAGCCCAGCGCCCGCTTCAGATTGGCCCGCATCGGCAGGGACAGCCGCAACTCTCCGCGCGTGCTGTCGATCGTCAGCCGATAGGCCCGCGCCCGCGCCGACCGGCGGACGCGTACCGGCACTTCCACCCCGTCGACCAGGATCGCGCCGTCAGAGTTCGCGGTCGACAAGATGATGTTCCCAATCACCTGCCTCGGCCTCCGCAACGGTCCAGCCGCGCACCGACTCCTGCGCGCGATGGACCGCCTCGCGGTCGCCGCAGATGAGATAATGCCACTCGGGCAGCGGCTTTCCTTCGCCCCGCAGGCGATAGGCGCAGGTGCGCGGCAGCCAGGCGATCCGCTTCACCTTGTCCGGCGTCAGGCGTACGCAATCGGGCACGAACCGGCGGCGTTCCCGGTAATTGGTGCATTGCCCGCTGTGCCGGTCGAGCAGCTTGCAGGCGACGTTGGTGGGGTAGATATGCCCCGTCTCTTCATCCTCGGCCTTGTGCAGGCAGCATTTGCCGCAGCCGTCGCACAGCGCCTCCCATTCGGCGCGGTCGAGCTTGTCGAGAGGCTTTTCCCAGAAGTCCAACCGTCACCTGACCCACTGTTGCAGGGAGGCCAGAACCTCGTCCGGCCCGCCTTCATCCTTGTCGGCCGTCCCCGGATCGTCCACCGGAACCAGCGCCACCGGCTCGCCATCCGGCCCGAACAGATAGGGCGTGCG
>DATEDR010000055.1:0-2465 GCA_035281605.1 Sphingobium sp. | reverse complement strand
GGAAGCCTATGGGCTCTATGTGGCGCCAGCGAACTGCTGGATCGATCCCTCGCAGCCGGTCGGCACGGCATTGGTGACCCATGGCCATGCCGATCATGCGCGCGGCGGGCATCGCCGCTGCCTCGCCACGCGTGAAACGCTCGCCATCATGGCGCTGCGCTACGGGGCGCAAGCAGGCGCAGTGGTCATGGCCTATGGCGAGACCCTTCGCCTGCCCGGCAGGGTGGACGCGACATTCCTGCCGGCCGGACATGTGTTGGGATCGGCGCAAATATTGCTCGAGCATGCCGGGGAACGCGTCATCGTCACTGGCGACTACAAGCGGCGGTCCGACCCTACCTGTCCGCCCTTCCTCCCCACGTCCTGCGACGTTTTCGTGACCGAAGCGACCTTTGCGCTCCCGGTATTCCGCCATCCCCCTGTCGAACAGGAGGTCGGCAAGCTGATATCCGCGCTTGAGGCCAATCCGGATCGGTGCGTGCTGGCGGGAGCCTATGCATTGGGCAAGGCGCAGCGGCTGATCGCCGAATTGCGCCGGGCCGGCTATGGGCAGCCGATCTGGCTCCACGGCGCGCTGGAGCGGATGTGCCGTCTCTATGAGGAGTTTGGCGTCGATCTGGGGCCGCTGCAGCTCGTTTCCGATGCCGCCAAGACAGACCTGACGGGACAGCTCATAATCTGCCCGCCCGGCGCGCTGAACGACCGCTGGAGCCGGAGGCTGCCCGATCCGATCACAGCGATGGCCAGCGGCTGGATGCGGGTGCGCCAGCGGGCGCGGCAACGCAATGTCGAGCTGCCGCTGGTCATTTCCGACCATGCCGACTGGGACGAACTCACCGCCACTATCGAGGAGGTGAACCCAAGTGAGACCTGGATCACCCATGGCCGCCAGGATGCGCTGCTGCGCTGGTGCGAGTTGTATCAGCGGCGGGCGCGCTCCCTCGCGCTGGTGGACTATGAGGATGAGGACGATTAGCGATGCCGCATTTCCAGCCCGATAACCGGCGCCCGCCTTCACGGGACATGCTCTGAACATGGAGCGTTTCGCGGCCCTTGTCGATGCGCTGGTCTATACGCGCAGCCGCAATGACAAGCTGAAACTGATCGCTGATTATCTCCGCACGACGCCTGACCCGGATCGCGGCTGGGCGCTGGCGGCGCTCACGGGCGGGCTCGACTTTCCAGCGGTCAAGAGCTCGACCATTCGAAACCTCCTCATGCAGCGCACCGATCCTGTACTTTTTGCCCTCTCGCGCGAATATGTGGGCGACACCGCCGAGACAGCGAGCCTTCTCTGGCCCGATCCCGCAGGGAGGGCAGACCCGCCGACAGTCTCCGAAGCCGTTCATGCGCTGTCCCATATGACGCGACTGAGCGCGATGGGAGATCTCGCGGCGCTGCTCGACCGGCTCGACGCCGCCGGGCGCTTTGCCCTGCTCAAGCTCGCGACGGGCGCGATGCGCATCGGCATTTCCGCGCGTCTCGCCAAGGCAGCCTTCGCCCAGGCCTTCAATGTCAGCATCGACGATGTCGAGGAATATTGGCACGGACAGACGCCTCCATACCTCGCTTTGTTCCACTGGGCAGCGCAGGGTGGGCCGCCGCCCCACGCCATCGACAAGCCGCTCTTCCGGCCCTTCATGCTCGCCCATCCGCTGGAAGAGACCGTGATCGACATGGCGGATTATGCGGCCGAGTGGAAATGGGACGGTATCCGCGTGCAGATCGTCCATGCTGGTGGCGAGTCGCGGCTCTACTCGCGCTCGGGGGACGATATTTCGGGAAGCTTCCCCGAGATCGTATCGGCGCTCGACTTGCCCGCAGTGCTCGACGGCGAATTGCTGGTGCGCGGCAGCCATCAGGGCGGAGAGCAGGGCGGCGCAGCAAGCTTCAACGCCCTGCAGCAGCGATTGGGCCGCAAGACGGTGTCAAGGGCGATGCTGGCGGACTATCCGGCCTTCGTACGCCTCTACGATCTGCTGATCCTGGAGGACAGGGATCTGCGCCCCTTGAGCTGGGAACAGCGGAGGGAAATACTGGAAACCTTCGTGCCTCAGCTAGATCCAGAGCGCTTCGACATCTCGCCGGTCATCGCCGCCAGCAGCCTCGACGATCTTCGCTCGATCCGCGAGCGGGCCCGCGACGAAGCGATCGAAGGCGTCATGCTGAAGCGCCGGAACAGTCCCTATGTGCCGGGACGCCGCACCGGCCTCTGGTATAAATGGAAGCGAGACCCGCTGCTCGTCGATTGCGTACTCATGTACGCGCAGCGCGGAAGCGGGAAGCGCTCCTCCTACTATTCCGACTTCACCTTCGGCTGCTGGGATGGCGACCCGGACCAGGGCGCCGACCTGTTGCCGGTCGGCAAAGCCTATTTCGGTTTTACTGACGAGGAACTGAAATGGCTCGACAGCCATGTCCGCCGTCATACGGTCAACCGCTTCGGTCCTGTACGGGAAACGGAC
>DATEDR010000054.1:0-2712 GCA_035281605.1 Sphingobium sp. | reverse complement strand
GTTTCCGAAGCCGGAGCGCCGACGAAGCCCTCCGGATATTCCTCGGCAATGAAGCCGGTGGTGATGTTGCCGGAGCGGAACCGCTCATGCTGCATCAGCGCGGAGACGAAATCGATATTATGCCCCGGCCCCTCGATCTCGAACTGGTCGAGCGCGGCGATCTGCTTGTCGATCGCCTCCAGACGGGTCGGCGCCCAGGTGATCAGCTTGGCGATCATCGGGTCGTAGAACATGCTGACTTCGCCACCTTCGACCACGCCATCATCGACGCGCACACCGTCTCCGGTTTCGGGCGGGTTGTAGCGGATCAGACGCCCGGTGGAGGGCAGGAAGCCGCGATAGGGATCTTCGGCATAAACGCGGTTCTCGATCGACCAGCCATTGATCTTCACATCTTCCTGACGGAAGGAGAGTTCCTCGCCATTGGCGACGCGGATCATCTGCTCGACCAGATCGATGCCGGTGATCTCTTCCGTGACCGGATGCTCCACCTGCAAACGGGTGTTCATCTCCAGGAAGTAGAAACCGTCGCCGGTCTTGTCCGCACCCGACACGATCAGCTCGACCGTGCCCGCGCTGAAATAGCCGACCGCGCGCGACAGGGCGACGCACTGTTCGCCCATCTTCTTGCGCATTTCAGGGGATACGAAGGGCGACGGCGCTTCCTCGACCACTTTCTGGTGACGGCGCTGGATCGAACATTCGCGCTCGTTGAGGTAGACGATATTGCCGTGCTGATCGCCCAATATCTGGATTTCGATATGACGCGGGCTTTCGATGAACTTCTCGATGAACACGCGGTCGTCGCCGAAGCTGTTGAGTCCCTCGCGCTTGGTCGCTTCGAAGCCCTCGCGGACATCCTGCTCGGAGTAAGCAAGGCGCATGCCCTTGCCGCCGCCGCCGGCCGAAGCCTTCATCATCACCGGATAGCCGATCTCGTTGGAGATGCGGACGGCATGTTCGGTATCCTCGATCACGCCGACAAAGCCGGGGACCACGTTGACGCCCGCGGCCTTGGCGAGCTTCTTCGACTCGATCTTGTCGCCCATCGCGGCTATCGCGTTGGCCGGAGGGCCGACGAAGATGATGCCTTCCGCGTCCAGCGCCTTGCGGAAGCTCTCACGCTCCGACAGGAAACCATAGCCCGGATGCACGGCATCGGCGCCGGTCGCCTTGCACGCCTCGATGATCTTATCGGCCAGCAGATAAGACTGAGCAGCGGGCGGCGGGCCGAGATGCACCGCCTCATCCGCCATGAGGACGTGAGGCGAGCGCGCATCCGCGTCCGAATAGACCGCCACGGTCTTGATGCCCATCTTCCGCGCAGTGCGGATGACGCGGCACGCAATTTCGCCACGATTCGCGATCAGGATCTTGGTGATTGCCATTAAAGCTTACTTTCTCAGGAAGAGACGATCTATCGAAAAGGCGTAACTTGTAATGCTAGTGATCAAGAGGAAAATGAATACTGCGAACTGAACCAGCTTTGGAAGCGATGGATCGGCAAGCGGCCAGAAATAGATGAACGTGGAAATATAAAGGGTGATTGCTGCCCAAATTACGAATAGAGCAATAGAGGCTGTAAGCTTCGCAAGAGTTTTCACACCCCTACTCCTTCGGAATTTTATTTGCCCCCGTCATGCCGGACTTGATCCGGCATCCCGCTGCCTTCCCGTAGGACGGCAGCGAAAAAGCGGGACCCCGGATCAAGTCCGGGGTGACGGAGACGGTGCGTGAAGAGATCACTCCGCCGCCTCCAGATGCCCATGCGGTTGAGCCATCATCGGCGACAGCCCAAGCTTGGAAAGCAGCGCGGCGTCCTTGTCGTCCCCGGCGTTGGCAGCCGTCAGCAGCTTGTCGCCGGTAAAGATGCTGTTCGCGCCCGCCATGAAGCAGAGCGCCTGACAGGCCTCGCTCATGCTCTCGCGCCCGGCGGAGAGCCGCACCATCGACTGCGGCATGACGATCCGCGCCACCGCGACGGTGCGGACGAACTCGACCTCGTCGATCTTGGCGAGCGGCGTGTCCTTGAGCATGTCGCCCAGCACGGTCCCGGCCACCGGCACCAGCGCATTGATCGGCACGCTTTCGGGATGCGGCATGGTGCCCAGCGCATGGAGGAAACCGATGCGATCCGAGCGCGTCTCGCCCATACCCACAATCCCGCCGCAGCACACGTTGATGCCAGCATCGCGGACATTCTCCAGCGTCTCGATCCGGTCCTCGAAGGTCCGGGTGGTGATGACGTTGGCGTAATTTTCCGGCGAGGTGTCGATATTGTGGTTGTAATAATCCAGCCCCGCATCGGCCAATTGCTTCGCCTGATCGGCCGACAGCATGCCCAGCGTCATGCAGGTTTCCATGCCCATCTGGCGAACGCCCTTCACCATTTCGATGAGATTGGGCATGTCCCGTTCCTTGGGATTGCGCCACGCCGCGCCCATGCAGAAACGGCCCGAACCATGGTCCTTGGCCTGCGCCGCCGCCTGAAGCACGGCCTGCACGTCCATCAGCTTGGTGGCTTTCAGGCCGCTTTCCGCCTCGGTCGACTGGCTGCAATAGCCGCAATCCTCCGGGCAACCGCCGGTCTTGATCGACAGCAGGGTCGAAAGCTGCACCTCATTGCGCGGGAAGGTCGCACGATGGATCGATTGCGCCTCGAACATCAGGTCGCTGAAGGGCAGGTCGAACAGCGCGGCGATTTCTTCTCGC
>DATEDR010000053.1:0-3111 GCA_035281605.1 Sphingobium sp. | reverse complement strand
GGGGCGGGCGCACGCAATATCGGTTCGTCGCCGAGCTGCCTGCCGGTCTGGACGCGGCAGCGCGCGTTCGTATCGTTTCGGGTTTCTGCAATCATTTTGCAGAGACGGGCGTCATGTATGAAGCGGTCATCCATCGACCCGACGCACATAACGATGCGCGCAATTATCATCTCCATCTCTCTGTGCACGATCGCCCGGCCAGGCTTATCGGCGACCGCTGGGATTTTGAGATCGCCGAACCTGTTGAAGGCCAAAGCGGGCGCGTTCACTACCCGTACCGCCAGCCCAAGGTCGCCGGCTTTGTTCGCGCGCCTGATGGAACTGATCATCGGGCTTATGCGGCCGCTCGGGTCCGGGAATTGCGGGCCCGTTTCGCTGACCTGTGCAACGAAGAATTGGCAGCCATCGGCTCGACCCTGCGTTTTGATCCCCGGCGCCTCGAAGAAATGGGCATCGATCGAAAGGCCACAAAACCCCTTGGCACGCGTGCTGCCCCGCTCGAGGCGGCGGGTGTACCGACCCGGGTGGGGATCGCGAACGCCGAGATCATCTGGAATTACGAACTACAGGAGGCGGCACGTCGAGCCCAGGTACAGGCAGGTGACCGTCGCTTGCTCCAGAAGCGGCTCATTACAGCACTGGAAGGGGCGGAAAAGGCAGGCGATGCCGCTGCGGTCGCGCTCCTGAAAAACGACATTGCGACACTTGTTGATCAATCGGCTGTACTCGATGCCCACCAGGCGGACCTCGCGGAATATGAAACAACGCTGACGATGGCGCGGGCCCGCCCTGATAAAACAGCCGCGACATGCCGAGCTATCCTTCAGACCGTTGCCGACGGCACGGCCAGCCGGAGCGATCGCAAAGCGGCCCAGGCTATCCGGGTGCGGTTGAATGAAGCCACGGCGTTCCTGGCTCAGATCGACCGCATCGTGAGCCGCGACGCCGAACTTGTCGCAATGACGCAGCATGCCGCGCAGGCCGCCGAGCAGGATGTGCAGGCGATTGGCGAACGGCTCGTCGCCTTCGGGAATCGCGCCCGACCCCAGGTTGAATTCAAACAAGCGGGGCCATCGGCCCCGGCCAGCGCGAACACAACGGCAGCGCCGTCGTCAAATCGAAACACGGTTGAGGCGCTGCTCAAGCGGGTCCTGGCGGATGATATGTCTATCCTTTTGCCCGATGCGAAAAACCCGAAATTTCGCGTTCCGGGGATCAGTCGCGATGAACTTCGCGTCGTGGTGCACCCGACGTGGGACGAGGCGGTGCAGAACGGGCTCAGGGAAATTTCGGCCATTCAGGTCAAACGGATGCACAGTGCTGCTGATTATGTGGCGGCCATGGGGATGGAGTCACTGCAACGCAATGCACAGATGAATGGCGATGCCCGTCATGCGCTGAAACATGCGACGGCATATTGGGATCATCCTGTCTTTCAGGAGCGGCTTCGCCAACGATCGGCGGCCTTGGCACCCACTGATTCGTCGATGGAAGCTGGCCGGAGCAATCCCGTCGGCGGATTATTCCGGCGCTTGGCGGACAGTCTTGATGGCCTGTTCGCGCTGCGCCCCGCCTCCGCACCTGACGAGTCTGATCAAGTGCCTGCGTTGCCGCCGACGCCGGCCTCGGTCCAGCCCGCTGCGGCAAATGAGCCGACCGAAATCATCGATCCGCGACAGACAGCCATCAATGATCTCGCCGAGGCTCTCATCAAAGATCACCGGCTCAGGGTTGAAATGACCGGCGGCAGATTGACGATCGTGCCCACGGAGGAGGGCTGGGAACGATCAATCGACGCGTTCAGCGACGAACCGGCAGTCCAGAAAGCCATGCGGAAACGCCATGTTTCGCCCTGGTTGGACGTTCCCCACTCGGAACGCGCAGCGACGATTGACAGCATCCGAGATGCACTTCGGTCGCCCGACCGCCGTCCGATCGCCCGCGGAGCGACAGGATGGCTCCTTTCCGGCCTCCCCGAGCACATGGCACAGCAGATCCGCCAGTGGAATGGCTACGATGAACTGGAAGCCATCCTTCGCAAGGCCGATAATTATTGGACCTCTCGGGAGGAGTGGCGTGACCGCCACCCGACCGCGCTGCCAGACAGACGGGCACCGGAAACCTCTGCAAAAGGGCTTCAGCGGGCCTCTGTGCTGCCACAACCGTCGGTAGGCCTCGACCAGGACCTGCGCGATCAGCACTGGATTGAATGGCAGCGGGGGCAATCCCGATGAAAATCGTCGATGGCGCTGTCTTGCATTGATAGGGGAAAGGACCGGCGGGAGCGAATATGCTCCCGTCTTCTAGGAACTTCTGTCCTCGGGCGTTGGATCAACCGTGTCAGGACCAGGCATGGGAGCGTCACGGCGGCAGTACCGTTTCGCCGTTGCCAACGAGATGCCGAAATGCGCGGCGGTTGTCGACAGGCTTGCCCCCGCGCGTTTGCGCCATTCACACACAACTGCCGCATCGTGTATCGGCTGGCGGCCAAGCCCCCGCTTGCCCCTATGGGTGAGGCCTGTCGCCGCCAGAGCTGATCGGGCCACGACGCGGCCGGCGTCACAGCGGTCCCGGATACGGTCCCGCTCCATCTGCGCCATCTGCGCGAGGACCGCGACGATGAGTTCGCCCACGCCATGGCCGATCGGGCCAAGGCCGAGAATATTGACGACCACGCCCTTCGCCATGAGCGCCCGGACGTTTGTCTGCACGTCGATGGCGTCGCGGCCGAGACGGTCGACCGCATAGACGTACAGAATATCTTCTTCGCGAACATAGTTCAGCATCTGGGCAAAGCCGGGCCGCTCCGCCGCGATGCTTGCCCCACTGACGGCCATGTCCGAAAATTCGCGGTCGAAGGGTCCGTGCAACGCGGTACGTTGCGCCTCGATGGACTGGTCCCGCGTCGACACGCGGAAATACGCAATTCTGCTCACCTCTATTTCCTCCAGGGTCATATCCTACCCTGGCTTCAAAGAGCTTGGCTCAGTGGCTTTTGCCTTAACTTCTGGCCTCCGCAACGACGGCGAAAACGGCATGGGTCATAACTTGGAAGTTTTGGACCGGAGACGTGGGAGATTGAGGACAAGGAGTGGTGTCCCTCAAGTGGGA
>DATEDR010000052.1:0-3360 GCA_035281605.1 Sphingobium sp. | reverse complement strand
AGTCTGTACCCTCGGAGAAAAATGAACCCTCGCCCTTCGGGCTGTTCATTTTTCTCCGAGGGTACAGACTACTGGCCGAATCTGTGGCTGAAGCCAGTATCCGACTGAAGTCGGAGGGGTTTCTCCTCCTAAGGGACTCTGAAGTCGGAGGGGTTTCTCCTCCTAAGGGACTCTAAAGGCGACCTGCGTCGGCACGCTGCCGGGTGCGGCTGATATCCCAGCGGGCGAGCGCGTCGGCCATAGTGCGGCTGTGGACCGTCGGCAGCGATGCGTCGATCAGACCCGCGCGCTCCAGTTCGCCCAGGATCGCCATGATGCCGCCGGCGCGGTGGACATCCTCCATATGGACGTCATGCTTGACCGGCGCGACCTGGCACATGCAGGGGACGATGTCGGCCATGGTGAAATCGACCCCGCCTTCATGGGTGGCGGCGAGCAGGTGCAGCACCGTGTTGAACGAACCGCCAGAGGCGATGTCCAGGCTCATGGCGTTTTCGAACGCGGCGAAGCTGGCGATGCTGCGCGGCAAGACATTGTCATCATCCTGCTCATAATAGCGCTTGGTGATATCGACGATCAGATGCCCCGCCTCGTGGAACAGCCGCTCGCAATCGGCCCGGCTGCGGACGGGGATGGCCGGGCATTTCGCCTTGTCCTTCGTCAGCACCGCCGACTATCATGTCCTCCCGGACCTAGTCCGGGAATTCACCACCCGCTTTCCGGACGTCGACCTCCGCTTGAGCGAGGCGACTAGCGATCTGCAAATCCCCGCGCTCTTGGAACGTCGAACCCATGCGGGCATCATCATCCCGCCGACGACCAGACTGCCGCCGGAGCTTGGCTGCCTGCCGCTTGTCAGCGAACCGCTGGTCGTGGCCGTCCCCGAATCGTGGGTCGGCCAGGGACGCATAGAGGTTGACGGCAACCGGCTGACCGCCGAGGCCATAGCGGACCTGCCGCTGATCCTGTTGCCCAAGGCGGCGGCGCCCGCCTTGGGCAATCTGGTGACAAGCTATTTCGCTCTCAAGCGCGGATAGGACAGTAGGCGATACATATGCAGACGATCATCAGCCTTGTTTCGGCGGGGCTGGGGATAGCGCTGGTTCCCGCCTCGCTGCGCAAGATGGCGAGAGAGGGGGTCAGCTATCTCGATCTGGAGGATGCGCCCTTCCTGGATACCAGTCTTGTCTGGCGACAGGATGACCATACGCCCACCTTGCGGCATTTCATCGAGATCGCCCGTGGGGCGGCCGAATTACCGTCGGCGATCGATGCCGGATGGCTGGCGAAGGGGCAATCCGCGAGATCCGCGCACCGATCTTGGTTGACATCTTCCAAGGAAGACTAATATAGGTTGAAGATTGCGGCACCCGAATGGGATGATCGCGCCCGGCGGAGACGCTCGGCTCGGGATGAGCAGAACAAGCAAAGTGAAGGGACTTGTCCAATGTCTGGACGTGTGGTGAGGAATGTGGAACGCGCGCCGATGGAAGTCGTCGACGGACTTGCGCGTTGCGGGGTCGCGACCGTGCATGAGGCGCAAGGGCGGACGGGTCTGCTGGCAGCTTATATGCGCCCCATTTATGCGGGCGCGCGCATCGCGGGATCAGCGGTCACCATTTCGGCGCCCCCCGGCGACAACTGGATGGTTCATGTCGCGATCGAGCAGCTGAAAGACGGCGATGTGCTGCTGCTGGCGCCGACCAGCCCCTGCTCCGACGGCTATTTTGGCGACTTGCTGGCGACGTCCGCTCAGGCGCGCGGCTGTCGCGGGTTGATTATCGACGCGGGCGTTCGCGACGTGCGCGATCTCACTCGCATGAACTTCCCGGTCTGGTCGAAGGCGGTGCATGCGCAGGGGACGGTCAAGAACACATTGGGGTCGGTCAATGTCCCGGTGGTCTGCGCCGGTGCGCTGGTCCATCCCGGCGACGTGGTGATCGCCGACGATGACGGCGTGTGCATCGTGCCTCTCGGCGATGCCGCCGCCGTGCTGAAGGTGGCGCAGGACCGGGAGGCGAATGAGGAGGTCAAGCGCCAGCGTCTCGCCGCTGGCGAACTCGGCCTCGACATCTACGATATGCGCCCTCGGCTCGCGGAAATGGGATTGCGCTACGAGTGATGCTCGGGCCTGAGCCGAAGGATGGGCGAAGTGTATGTCCTTGATCGCTGAGGATCGTGGTCTTGTTGTTCGGCCCCTTGCCTAGCAGTTCGAACGACCCATGGCCGAGATGAATGATCCTGCTGTCGTGAACGCCGCCCGCCGACCGCGCCCTGATCGGACCTCCAGTCGCGACGATCTTGCCGGTCGACGCGCGGCGCTGAAGTCCAGAAGGCGCCAGGCCATCGTCGCGGCGGCCCGGCAGTCCTTCCTGCAAGACGGCTATGCGGCCACGACGATGTCCAGCCTGTCGAAGGCAATCGGCGGATCGAAATCCACATTATGGGTCTACTTCCCCTCCAAGGAGGCGCTTTTCGCTGCGGTCGTCGAAGACCTGACCATCGGCTTCCGCCAGCAACTCGAAAGCGGGTTGGGCACGGGAGGCGATATCAAGGCGACGCTTGAGAATTTCTGCGCCAAACTCATGCTCAAGATGAGCGACGCCAACGCGCTGTTGACGTGGCGGCTGATCGTTGCCGAAACGGGGAGATTTCCTGAAATCGGGCGGATTTTCTTCGATCGCGCGGCCAGCTATCTGGAACGGGCGCTCATCCGATATCTCGATCGCCAGGTGGCCGAAGGTCGGCTCCTGAAAGGCGATACGAGTGACATGGCCCGGTTTCTGATAGCCCTGTGTACCGGGCGGCGGGAACGTGCGCTGTTGGGCGCTCTGCCTTCTCATGAGGCGGAGATCGACGCAGATACCGAGAGATTTGTCGCCTATTTTCTGCGTCTGTTTGGAGCTCCCACGGCCGACGCGCCATGATGTCGGCACGATAGCTTAGGGCCAAGTCTCGCGGCTATTCCTGACGGCTGTTCATCGCGGATCCTAGTTCCTATTTCAGGCAAGCCACGGCCTGATGGACTTTCGTAACGAGATGCCGTCGTTGGGGATAACCGCCATCGGCAAAGATGTGTCGCAGCCAGGGGAACCGCTTGCGGATGGCCGCCAGTACATCGACGGCCCCGTCGCGGTCCTGAAGGCCCGTGCCATCTTCCATGTTGTGACCGGACTTTGTCGCTTGATGGCACCCAAGGCCCTGCGGTATACTATCCGCTGATACATTGCAGGCCAAAATCTGATCGTGTCCCAACGCATGGTGTAGGTTCGCCGGCGTAGCCATGGCGATCTCCGGCTAGAGCCGGGTTGATCACGCTGCCATAGGCGGCAGCGTGACGAGCGGATCATCGCCGATTTG
>DATEDR010000051.1:0-2668 GCA_035281605.1 Sphingobium sp. | reverse complement strand
CAAGGCGTCACGATCGAGAAGATATTGGTGACGCACGGCCATATCGATCATTGCGGCGAGGCGGGAACGCTCGCCAGCGAATTGGGCGTGCCGATCGAAGGGCCGCATGAGGCGGACCGCTTCTGGATCAGCCGGCTCAATGAGGATGGCAGCCGCTATGGCGTCAACGGCCAGGTGTTCGAGCCCGACCGCTGGCTGCAGGATGGAGAGCAGGTGACGGTGGGTGATCTTGTGCTCGACGTCTATCACTGCCCCGGGCACACGCCCGGCCATGTCGTCTTTCACCACGCCCCCAGCAAGCTCGCCATCGTCGGGGACGTGCTGTTCCAGGGGTCGATCGGCCGGACCGACTTTCCGATGGGGAATCATCAGGACCTGATCGACGCGATCACGGGCAAGCTTTGGCCGCTGGGCGGCGACACGGCCTTCGTGCCCGGCCATGGGCCGATGAGCAATTTCGCCCATGAACGGCGCACCAATCCGTTCGTGGGCGACGCCGTCCTCGCCTGACGGCTTCAGGCGCGCGCGGCGAGCGCGGGCGGGGCGGGCACCTCCCGCGTTGCACTATAGGCGACGTAAAGCGCTGTGATCGCGAGGCCGGCGGTCAGCGTCCATGTGAGCAGCGCACCGCCTGCGCGCCAGATGGTGGGATGGTCGGCATCCATGCCAAAGCCGTGTGCGATGCGGGCGAGCCCATAGGCCAGCGCGACGACCCACAGCCACAGCGGCGAGCCGACCGCCAGTTCGATCAGGGCGACCAGGACGAGGATGATCGGCGTATATTCTGCGAAATTGGCGTGAGCGCGCATCCGCCGGGCGAGCAGGGGGTTGCCGCCGTCGCCGTGCAGCGCCTTGCTGCCCATGCGAATCCGGGCGCAGCGGATCGCCAGCCACAGGTTGATAAGCGCGCTGGCCGCCGCCAAACTCAGCGTGATGGGCAACAACATCGCGTCTCTCCGCCCTTTGCGATCCGCGAACAATAGGCAGGCGGGACGGTGGGGCAAGGAAGGACTTGCGCGGGGCCGAAAAAAGGCTATAGGCGCAGGGCTTCGCGATCACCCGGGCCGCATGGTCTGCGGCGCCTGTGGCGTCCGCTTCCATCGGATACTGGCCAGTCGCACGATCAGATCATATTATGGAATAAGGTGCCGACATGGCTGTCCCCAAGAGGAAAACGTCCCCGTCCCGTCGCGGCATGCGCCGCAGCCACGATGCGCTGCGCGTCGAAGCGCTCCAGGAATGCTCGAACTGCGGCGAACTCAAGCGTCCGCACAATCTGTGCGACGCCTGCGGCCATTATAACGGCCGCGAAGTCGTTGCCGTCGGGGCCTGACGACACCCTCTCTCCTGCAAAGGTGTCCTGAAGTGTCCAGCCAGCCGCGAATCGCAATCGACGCGATGGGCGGGGATGAAGGCGTGCGCGTGATGATGGCGGGCGTGGCGCTCGCCCGTCACCGTCATGAAGGGCTGCGCTTCACCCTTTTCGGTGACGAGGCGCGGATCAAGGCCGCGCTCGACAATCATCCGAATCTGCGGGCGGCTTCCGAAATCGTCCATGCGTCTGATGTCGTGGCATCGGGCGACAAGCCGAGCGTCGCGCTCCGCAAGAAGGCCAGCTCGATGAGCATGGCGATCGCTGCGGTGAAGGCGGGCGAAGCGGGCGCTGCGGTGTCCGCCGGCAATACCGGCGCCTTGATGGCGACGGCCAAGCTGGCGCTGCGCACCATGCCGGGCATCGATCGCCCCGCACTCGCGGCACTGCTGCCCACGCTCGGTCAGAATGACGTGATCATGCTGGACCTGGGCGCGAACACCGAATGCGACGCCCGCAATCTCGTGCAGTTCGCGGTCATGGGCGCGGCCTATGCGCGCATCGTCTTCGATCTCGAAAGGCCGCGCGTCCGCCTGATGAATATCGGGACGGAGGAGATGAAGGGGACGGAGGAGATTCGCGACGCCGCCGCCATGCTGCGCGCCGCGACCAGCCTGCCGCTTTCCTTCGATGGCTTCACCGAAGGCGACAAGATCGGCACGGGCGATGCCGACGTGATCGTCAGTGACGGGTTTTCGGGCAACGTCGCGCTCAAGACGGCCGAGGGCACGGCCCGGTTCGTGACCGACCTGCTCCGTACCGCTTTCACCAGTTCGATCCGGTCCAAGATCGGCTTCCTGATCTCGAAGCCGGCGATGCACCTGCTCAAGCACCATCTCGACCCCAACAATCATAACGGTGCGGTTTTCCTGGGCCTCAATGGCGTTGTGGTGAAAAGCCATGGCAGCGCCAACGACAAGGGGGTGGCCAACGCCGTCCATGTCGCCGCGCGTCTGCTGGAAGATGACATCACGCGGCGCATCGCGGCCGATCTGGCTGCCATGCCGTCCTCGTCAGGAAAAACCGCGTCCGACAGGGAGCTGGCCGCCAAGTGATCCGCAGATCCGTTCTTCTGGGCACGGGGTCCGCCCTGCCGGTCCGCTCCGTCAGCAATGCCGAGCTGGCGGAAACCGTCGATACCAGCGACGAATGGATCGTCGAGCGCACCGGCATCCGCACCCGGCATATCGCGGGCGAGGGCGAGACGACGGCGACGCTGGCCACCGATGCCGCCCGCACCGCGCTGGACGCCGCCGGGATCGCGGCGCAGGACATCGACCTCATCATCCTGGCGAC
>DATEDR010000050.1:0-25315 GCA_035281605.1 Sphingobium sp. | reverse complement strand
TGCGCGCGCGCTTAGCAGGGCGCAGGGCAAGCCTCAACGGCGAAGGGCGTGACGATCGGTCAGCGCGGCGGCGCGATTTCCGCCGCCAGCGTCATGATACGGCGCGGCGCCGCCCGGCCGGTGAGGGCATAGGCCATGTCGCCTGCCTCCCAATAGGCGATGATATCATCCGCCCGGCGTGCGATCAGCGGCCTGGCTTCGGCCGGCGTTTCGGCCCGATCGGCGAAGAAGGACAACTGCTCGCCCGCAGGCGTCACGATGGACACCGCGATCGCCGGGGTATCGGGGGTGGGAAAGAGTTGTACGTCCGTGACGCGCCAACTGCGCGGCAGGGCGGGCAGGACGATGCCGGTCGATCGGCGGATTTCTTCCGCGTTGAGCGTCGCGCTTTCGACCTGCGAGGCCATGTTCTGCCGCAGTAGACCGGCGCGGTGGGATGCGGCGGCTTCGTCCAGGAAGGGGCTGGCCTGCGCGGCTTGTGGAAATTCTCCCAGCGCGCCGCGCGCGATCCAGCCGGTCGCGACGAGGGCGGCTATCGCCGCCGCCCGGCCGAGATGGCGCCAGCCGCGGCGGGCTTCATTGTCGTTGGCGACGGGGACGGACGTGTCGCGCCGCCGGCCGACCAACGTCCCCTTGGTGCCGTCATGCGCCAGACGGAAGTCGATATGCGGCCAGCGTTGGCGCCAGCGATGGGCGACGATCCGCTCCCCGGGCCGGGCCGCGTCGTCGAGCAGGACGACCGCATTGGGAGAAAGACGCGCGAACAGGCTGTCGGCTGCGCCCCGCACCAGCGGATGCACTGACCAGGGCGGTCCATCGATGATGAGCAGGTCGATCCGATCGGGCAACTGATCGAGCGCGTACCAGCGCCCCGGCCAGTCCTCGCTCTCCGCCGCGAGCGGCGCATGGCGCAGGTCGGCCTTCAATCCATGGTCCGCCAACCATGTCCGCGTCGCGTCGACGAAGCCGCCATGCTGGTCGAAGCTGGTCAGGCGCCCCCCGCCGTGGAGCGCCAGCGCGCGCGCGGCGACCAGGGTGGATGCGCCCGCGCCGAGTTCGACGACGTTGGCGGGGCGGAGCCGCGCGATTTCCCGGACGATATGGCGCAGGAAGCCGACGTCGGCCTTCCAGCTGCCCAGATGGGGCAGCGCGTCATGCGCCAGCCCCAGATCATCGAGCAGCGCCCGCTTGTCGGCCTTGCGCCCACCCGAGAGGCTGGCGAGCAGCCAGGGCCAGCTGATCGCACCAAAGCCCAGCCGCCACGCCATATCCGACAGGCGGCGCTGCGTGCTTTCGCCGCTCTTTTCGGCAAGGGGGAGTAAGCCGGTCAATTCTCTGGAGGTCACGGGGACGCCTATCCTCTTATTTGGAGCCGGCGGGACTATGCGGCGCTTGCGGATTTTCGCATAGAGCCGATCTACGCTCCGTCAATTCTTCTGCAGTGGGAACGCCGATGACCCGCATAATTTCCGCGATTGTTGAACGATGGCCGGTCGCGGGGGCCTTCATCATCAGCCGTGGGGCCAAGACGTCGGTGGACGTGGTGCTGTGCACCGTGGGCGAAGGCGAGCATGTCGGTCGGGGCGAGGGCACCGCCATTTATTATGAAGGAGAAACGGCGGAGGCCTGCGCCACCGCGATCCGGGACTATAAGGGGCCGCTGGATCGGCAGGCGCTACTGGAGACCATGCCGCGCGGCGCGGCCCGCAACGCGCTAGACTGCGCGCTGTGGGATCTGGAGGCGAAGCGGGCAGGGGTTCCGGTGTGGAAGCTGGCCGGCCTTGAGGCGCCAGCGCCCTTACCCACTGCCTTCACCATCAGCCTCAACGATCCGGCGCGGATGGAAGCGGACGCCCGAGCGGCGGCCGCGCGGGGTTTTAGCTTACTCAAATGCAAGCTGACCGGCGAAGGCGATCGCGCGCGCATCGCGGCGGTGCGCGCAGGCGCTCCCCACGCCCGCCTGATCGTCGATGCCAATGAAAGCTGGCACGAACTCGACATCGTGGCGGAGGCTGAGGCGCTGGCGAGCCTGGGCGTGGAGATGGTCGAGCAACCGATCATCCACGGACGCGAGGAACGGCTTGCAGGGGTCAGGGCGCCGTTGCCGCTCTGTGCCGACGAAAGCTGTCACACCCGTGCGGACCTCGACCGGCTAGGCGCGTTCGATGCGGTCAATATCAAGCTCGACAAGGCGGGCGGGCTTACCGAAGCGCTCGCGCTCGCGCGGGAGGCGCGGGCGCGCGGCTTTCGCATCATGGTCGGCTGCATGCTGGGCACGTCGTTGGGCATCGCGCCCGCCGCGCTCGTGGCGCAGGGGGCGGACTGGATCGACCTGGACGGCGCGCTGCTGCTGGCCCGGGACTGGGAAGGGGGTCTTGTTCTCAAGGACGGCCTGCTCCAGCCCGGCGACCTCTGGGGAACTGGAGCTTAGCCCCGCCCTGCCATCGGGGAGCGCCGGCTTTCCTCCTGCGCTTCGGGCCCCGGATAGGGCATGATCGCCCGCCCGTCGGGTGCCGCGGTGAAGCTGGTTTGCGTGGGATAAGCGAATTCGATCCCCTCGGCTTTGAACCGCTTCCAGATCGCCAGGCCGACGCGGTGGCGCGACAGGAAATAATCGTGCCGGTCGGGATCGGGGACGTCGAAATTCAGCTCATAGTCGAGCGAACTCGCGCCGAAGCGCACCAGCCCGGCATTGACGAAGTGAAAGCCTTCCGCCTCCACGATGCCTTTGAGCAGGGTTGGGATAGCGTCGGCCTTCTCATCGGGCGTCTGATAGATGAGGCCGAGCGCGAAGGTCACCCGCCGCTGCGCCAGCGTTTGCAGGCTGGTGATTTCCTTCTGCAGCAGATTGGCGTTTGAAATGACCTTCTTCTCGCCGGTCATGGCACGCAGGCGCGTGCTCTTCAGGCCGATCTTCTCGACCCGCGCCGTGGTCTGGTCGTAGGTGATGACCTCGCCCCGGCGAAAGGGCTTGTCGAAGATGATCGACAGGGCGGCGAACAGGTCGGAAAAAATGCCCTGCGCCGCGAGGCCGATGGCAATGCCGCCGATGCCGAGGCCGGCGACCAAGCCCGTCACGTTGACGCCCAGATTGTCGAGCACGACGACGATCGCGATGGCGAACAAGGCGAAGGTCACGAGGATGCGGATCAGGCCCATGGCGTTGGACAGCGTCTCGCCATGGCCGTCCTCCGCTGTCGTTCGGCGCTCGATCAGGCCCAGGATGATCTCGCGTGCCCAGATCGCGCTCTGGAACACCGCCGCGATGGTGAAGAGGAAGGCGACCGTCTTGAGCACCATCTGCGGCGGATTAGCGTAGCTGACGACCAGCCGGGCCGCCAGCATGACCATGAAGAAGTGGGTCGTCCGCGCGATCGCGCGCCCGATGACGTTCGACAGGTCCAATGTATCGCCGGGCTTCCCCTTGAACCGCTTGCCGAATTCCCGCAGCGCCGCGATCGCCAGATAGATGAGGACGCCCGTCCCCACGGCGATCAGGATCTGCACGGAATGGATCGAAAACCAGTTCGCGGTCGCGTGCCACATTTCCCCCAGATTGGGCGGGCGCACGGCGATTTCGGGAAGGGCGGGGTCGTTCTTGGCGGCCATGATTATCCTTGGGTCTGAGTGCCGATCATGCCGCCAGAGGCAGCGGGGCGCTGGCGTCCCACTGCTCCAGAAAGGCGATCAGCCCGCGTTCGTACCGTGTCAGATAGCGCGTCGCGCGCGGCAGGCGAAGCCCCTTGCGCCATTCGTCCTGTCCTGACTTGCAGAACTCAATCAGCGCGGGATGGATATAGCTTTTGCGGCTGATGGCGGCGGTATTGCCCAAGGCCTCCGCCACCGGCGCCACCATCTGGTTCACAGACACCGATCCAATCGCCAATGTCTCGAACGCGATGGTGGAGGCGCCCCAGGTCCGGAAATGCTTGGCGGTGAAATCGCCGCCCATCGCTTCCGATATGTAGCTGTTCACGTCGCTCGAACTGATTGGCCGGGCGATGCCCTCCTCGTCCAGATATTGGAACAGATGCTGGCCCGGCAAGTCCTGCATCGCGCGGACGAAGCGCAGCAGGCGGCGGTCGCTGATCGTCTGCTCATGTTCCTTGCCCGATTTGCCGCGGTAGCGCAGACGCAGCCGCTGGCCCGACAGGTCGACATGGCGGCGGCGCAGCGTGGTCGCCCCGAAACTCCTGTTGGCGGCGGCATATTGCTCGTTGCCGACCCGCACTTTGGCAAGATCGAGCAGGCGAGCCACCGCGGCGATGGTCCTTTCCTTGCGCAGCCCACGCGTCGAAAGATCGGCTTCTATCCGCGCGCGCAGCTTTGGCAGAGCGCGGCCGAACGCGATGCAGCCGCCATATTTCTCCGCCTCCCGCGCCGCCCGGAATTCGGGATGATAGCGATACTGCTTGCGGCCGCGATCGTCATAGCCCGTCGCCAGAATATGCCCATGGGGCAGGGGACAGAACCAGCAGTCGCGATAGGCGGGCGGCATGCCGACGCCGTTCAGCCGGTCGATTTCGTCCCGATCGATGATCCGGTTGCCGTCTGCATCGAAATAGGCCCATCCCCGCTTGAGCGCGCGGCGCGTGATCCCGGGCTCACTGTCATTGGCGTGGACGATGCTGAACTGGGGCATGGGCTCCTTCTCGAAAGCCGATAACCCGTCTTGCCCCTGCTTCGTTCCCGCGCCTCAGGCTCGCGGCGCCCCCGACCCGGTCAGGCCCCAGGGGAAGCGCCCCGGTCCGCGCCGCAGCCGCCAATGCCCGGCATGGCGGCGGATGACCGACAGATGCGCCAGGGTCAGCGTCGCCCCCAGCATGGCAGCGGGCAAGGCGAAAGGCGCGCTTGCCGGCAGGAGCAGCGCGCAGGCGGATGCTCCCAGCGTCACCGCTACCGCCGCCATGGTCGCATGCGCCTCCCCGTCGGGGCCCCGCATCCAGAAGACGCAGCCGCTCATGCCCAGGGCGAAGGCGACGGCGAGGCGCGCCGCCTGCCCCTGTTCGCCCAGGCCGCAGCCGATCAGTAGCAGCAGGATGGCCCCCGCCAGACCCCGGCGCGGCAATCGGCCGAGCAGGTTCGCGCCCACCGGATAAATCAGCAGTTCGCCCAGCAGCACCGCGACCAGGATCGACGCCGCCAGGCTTGCCTGGTCGGGCCCTGCGATCAACGCGACCACCGCGGTGCCGGCCCATGGCACGAGGCGGGAAGGGGCCATGCGGATATGGCTCGCCCAGCCGCGCAGGCCCGCCCGCGTTTCCCAACGCTGGTCCGCCAGCCGCAATTGGAACCCGGCGACGATGAACAGGGCTTCGATGCCCCAGGGCAGCCAGTCCGTGGCGACGGCAGGCGATGCCAGCACCAGGCCCAGCAGCAGGCCATGGGCGAGGCCCAGGACGCGGAGATCTCCGCTCATCAAATCTCTCCCCCTATGGGCCGCAATGTCGGTTGGAAAAACGGCTGACCGCTGGCCGCGCGCCGGCGTTTGCGGGTCAGATAGGTGTCGAGCCCGATCTGCAGCGACAGCATCATGAAGATGAAGGGCTGATAGGCGATGCCCACGAACAGCGACCCCACCATGTAGATGATATGCCCCTGCTGCAGCGCGAGCGCGAAAGGCGCGATCCAGGCTTCGTCGGGGACCTCGCTATTGCGATACAGCCGCCGGACCGCTTCGGTCCGGATGAAGCAGATGAGGTGCAGCAGCGCCCAGATGGCGAAGCCGAAATAGCCCTGCTCGCCCAGCATCTCGAAATAGGCGCTGTGATAGGCACGGCCCTTGTCGGTAACGGTGCGGCGTTCCATGCGCGACCCACCGCTGTCGGTCACGCGCTCTTGCATGAAATAAGTGAAGCTGTTCTGCAGATAATTGTCGAAGCCGCCGCCGCCGGGATGCGCCTTCACATAGTCGAGCGTCCATTTCCACACGGCGAGGCGCGTGGAGGCGCTCTCGTCGCTCTGGTGATTTTCGATCGTCGCCATGCGCTGGGTGAAACTCGCCGGCAGGAAGGGGACGGCTGCGAGCGCGGCGAAGGCCATCAGCGGCGCATAGAGGAAGCGCCGCTTCGACCGCATCAGCATGAGGCCGCCCAATATCGCGATGCAGACCAGACCCGTGCGCGCCTCCGTGCCGATCGGCATCAGCGGGCAGGCGAAGCAGAGCGCATAGGCGAAGGCGCGGACTTTCCAGTCGGGGGGAAAGACGGTGCCATGTTTCGCCAGCCACAGGATCAGGGGGATCAGCGAGATGGCGACGCAGCTGATGATGCTGCCTTCATACAGGCCGCTATTATTGTCGACCATCAGGTTGAGCACGCCATAGCCACCGCCCGACAGCGCCGTCTTCATCCCGCCATTGATGATGATCGTGCTGGCGCACAGCACCATGAACAGCGCCAGCGCCTCCAGCCGCAGCTTGGTCCGCAGCGTCAGGGGCAGGAAGACGGCGAAGATCATCGCCTTCCACACCCAGTCCCATTTGGTATGCGCGTTGAGCGGGAAGTCCGCCGTCGCGGTCGTATAGCCGCACCAGGCGAGCAGGATCAGCAACAGCAACTGCCGCACCGAAAAGCGGCAGTCGACTTTCTTGTCCACGACGACCCAGGCGCCCACTGCCAGGGCGAAGGCGATGGCCGATATGGGGATGCTGTTGAGCAGGAAATAGGAAAGGCGCTGGGGCGAGACGATGTCGATATAGGCATAGACCGCGACCAGCAGGAACGGGCGGCGCAGCCCGAGCAGGAAGAAGGCGCCAAGGAAAGCGACGAAGAACAGGTCACGCATCGGATGCGCTCTCCTCTTGTGATTCGTCGTCCAGGTCGGCGCGCGACATCAGGCGCCAAGCCGCCAGCAGGATCACGCCATGGCTGATCAGCAGGGAAAGGGCGTCGATCATCGCGCGTGAGGGTCGTTCGTGGCCACGCCGCTTTCCTACCGCGGCAGAGTTGACGGGCCGTTAAACCTTTTTCGGCAAAACTCACGTCCATGACTCGGATACTGCATGTGCTCGATCACAGCCTGCCGCTGCACAGCGGCTACACCTTCCGCACCCGCGCGATTCTTCGCGCCCAGGCGGCCAAGGGGTGGGATGTGCGCGGGATCACCGGGCACCGCCATGGCGCGCCGGGGCCGCTCGTGGAAATGGTCGACGGCCTGCATTTCCACCGGACCCCCGGACAGGCGGCGACCGACAATCCGCTGCTGCGCGAATGGCGCGACATATCGGCCCATGCCGATGCGATCGACGCGCTGGTCGCGCGCTGGCGTCCGGACATCATTCATGCCCATTCGCCGGTGCTCAACGCCATCGCCGCGCAGCGCGTGGCGAAGCGGCATGCCATTCCGATGCTCTATGAAATCCGCGCCTTCTGGGAAGACGCGGCGGTGGGCAACGGCACGGGAGTCGAGGGGAGCCCGCGCTATTGGCTGACCCGCCAACTGGAAACCCATGCCGTGCGCGCCGCCGACGCGGTCGCGGTCATTTGCGAAGGGCTGCGGTCCGACCTCGTCGCGCGTGGCATTGATGCGGCGAAGATCATCGTATCGCCCAATGGCGTCGACATGGATCAGTTCGGTACGCCCGCGCCGCGTGATCCGGCGCTGACGGCGAAGCTGGGGCTTGAGGGCGCGGACGTTGTCGGGTTCATCGGCAGTTTCTACGATTATGAAGGGCTGGACGACCTGATCGCCGCCATGCCGCGACTCGTGCGCGCCCGGCCCAGGGTCAAGCTGCTGCTGGTCGGCGGCGGCCCCTGCGAAAAGGGGCTGCGGGAACAGGCGACCGCGTCGCCCTTCGCTGACCATATTCTTTTCATCGGCCGCGTGCCGCATGACGAGGTCGAGCATTATTACGCGCAGGTCGACATCCTGGCCTATCCGCGCAAGGCGATGCGGCTGACTGACCTGGTGACGCCGCTCAAGCCGCTTGAAGCCATGGCGCAGGGCAGGCTGGTCGCCGCTTCCAGCGTCGGGGGGCATCGCGAACTGATCGAGCAGGGCGTCACCGGCACGCTGTTCGCGCCCGACGATCCGGCGGCGATCGCGGGCGCGCTTGCCGATATGTTCGCCGATCGGGGCTTTTGGGAGGAGCGGCGCAGGACCGCGCGCGCCTTTGTCGAGCGCGAGCGTAACTGGTCGTCAAATATTCTGCGCTACGAGCCGGTCTATCGGCGCCTGCTGGACCGTCCGCAGCGCGCGCGCGTGGCCGCCTGAGCAGGGTTGGCCGGTGCAACGCCTGTCCAGGATCGCGGTCGCTCCAGCGGCGGTCGGGGCAGCGGCGGTCGCGCTGATCCTGCTGGCGATGCCTGTCGGTCTTGTCGAGATGGTCGTGGCGTCCAGCGGGCTGAGCGAAGCCTGGCCTGCCGCCGCGCCGCCCTTGGGGATGAAGGCGCGGCTGTTGCTGGCGGGGTTCGGCGCGCTGATGGCGCTGGGCTTTGCCTGGTCGGGGGAACAGAGCGGCGAATTGGCGCCGGTGCATGGACAGAAAGATGGACGCTGCAACGGCGTTCCGGGAGTGAAGAAAATGGGTTTTGCCTTGTCGAAATTGAACTGGCTCGCACGGGGCCGCGCCGCCGGATCATCCAGGGGATCGCGTCCCGCGCCGCGCCGCGCCGATGCGCATCCCGATGCGCCGGCTCGCAGCCCCATCTTCGCTAGTCGTGATTTCAGCGGGCTGGACATCTTCCCCAAGGTAGCGCCGGTCCGCGGCGACCTGCCGGTGGAGGCGAAACCGGAGCAGCCTATCATTCTCCCTCTGCCGCGCACGGCGGCGGCGGTGGAGGCCGCGGAGATGGCGCCCTCACCGATCGGTGACCTCCCGGCGAGCGACATGGTCTATGCCGATTATGAGGAGATCGAAGAGACCGCCGAAATCCCCGCACCGGTCCTCGAACCGATTATGCCGGCTGCATCCGCAAGGCGAGGCGCGCTGACGATTTCCGAACTGACTGCGCGGCTGGAACGCGGGCTTGCGCAGCGCGCGCGTATCTGGCGAGACAGCGGATCGGCTGCAGCCGTGCTGGCTGACATGCCGGTCGAACAGCCGATCCCCGTACGCTCCCATGTGGAGGAGGATGTCGATCAGGCACTCCGGTCGGCCCTCGATACCTTGCGCGCAATGGCGGGCCGCGCCCGCTGAGGAGGGCGCCGTGCCGCCGTCTTCCCAGCGGCATTGCTAATCCAAGGCGCGCGATGATCACCAGTCCTCAATGGTCAGCGCAGACAGTTTGAGCCACTCTTCCTCGGCAGCGGAGCGGCTCTCGTCCACCGTGATGTCCGCGACGAAATGGCGGGGCAGCGTCCATTCCGCCTCCTCCAGCCCCAGCATGAAACGATCGCGCCGCTCCGCCGCATCGGCGCCCGTCAGGCGGAGGATAATGACATGCCGCCGTCCCTGAAATAGCGCGCTCGCCCAAGGGCGGCTGGTCGCGCGCTCGACCGTGGCTGGCCCGCCCGCACGGTCCAAAAGCTGTGCGAGGAGGCGGGGAAGCGGATCGGCGCCGCGGGGCTCCTTATTTCCATTCCGGACCAAAATGCCATGCAGCCCGACAGTATCCATGCTTGTCATTGACCCGCGCTCCTGCGATATGTGTTCATGAAATGTTCTATGCGTCTCTTTATTCGCTCACCCGGTTCGCGGCCCTGGCGCAGATCGAAGACGAACCGAGGATCCCGGACGCTTTCGCGACCGAATCGCGTGGGCGGAATGCCGTTCTCCCGCAGGAATTTTTCGACGGCTCGAATCAGCATACCCCTGTTTCTCCTTGTTTCGCTCGACTCGCCTCCGGGAAGGCGTTAGGTAATTTCCTATCTGTTGCCCTATTTCCTACTTGTCTAGGAAAATTCCTATCATTATGGAGGAATCATGGTCGGTAATGGAGAAGATCCTCGCGTCGCTCTGGAACGGCTGATTGCCGAGCGAGGGGAAAATTATGCCGATCTGTCGCGGCTGCTGAACCGCAATCCCGCCTATATCCAGCAGTTCATCAAGCGTGGTACGCCCCGCAAGCTGGACGAGGAGGACCGGCGCGTGCTGGCGCGCTACTTCGGGGTCGCCGAAGAGGCGCTGGGCGGCACGCCTGCCGGAACGGTTCAGCGCAAGTCGCGCTCTTTGCCCGCAGTGGTCACCGTGCCGCGCCTATCGCTCGGCGCATCGGCCGGTTCCGGAACGTTGGACGTCGACGAACGCGCGGCGGGCGTAATGGCGTTCGATGCCAATTGGTTGCGCCATCTGGGCGTCCGGCCGCAGCGCGTCTCCATCATCCGGGTCGATGGTGAATCGATGGCGCCGACGCTGAATGATGGCGACGAGATCATGGTCGATCATGACGATGACGGCGCGCGGCTACGCGACGGGGTCTATGTATTGCGGCTCGACGGCGTGCTGATGGTGAAGCGTATCGCGCTGGGGCCGCGCCGTGGACTCTTCAGCGTGCTGAGCGATAATCCCCATTTTCCAGATTGGATCGACATCGACCCCGCGCTTGTAGCAATCGTCGGCCGGGTGGTATGGACCGGAAGGCGGCTCGTCTAGAGCGCGCTGCGTTGCGCCCAGCGGCAGCGGAGCGGGCCGATCCTGTGTGGTCGTTCAGTTATCACGCGGCGCTCGATGTCGCGCGCGACGTCCTAGCAGCATTTTCCCCCATTTTTCCCGCCATAGCGAGCCTCTTGCCGCTCGCGGAAAAACTGGATGCGATCCATCGCAGGGACGGTCGGATGATGCTCGCGCATATGGCGCAGATAGGCGTCATAATCGGCAACGCCAACCATCATTCGCGCCGTTCGCCGCAGCCTGTCGAACAGCCCCGTCATTCCGCCGGCACCAGTTGAGCGGGGATTTCGCGGGCCGTGGGCGCCGCTACCTTGCGCGCCGCGACGCAGGTCCGGATCGTGAAGGCCAGCACTGCCAGGACTACCGCCAAGAAGATCGCGACCAGCGCGGCGTCGACCCGGTCGTTGAAGATGATCTGCTGCATTTCCGCCATCGACTTGGCCGGTGCCAGCACCTCCCCCCGGTCCGCCGCGGCGCTGAAGCGCGCGGCATGGGTCAGGAATCCGACTTTCGGATCAGCGGACAGGATTTTCAGGAATCCCGCCGACAGGGTGCAGATCAGCAGCCAGGCGGTGGGCGCCATGGTCACCCAGGCATAGCGGTCCTGTTTCATCCGGAACAGCACCGCGGTTGCCAGCATCAGCGCGATCGCCGCCAGCATCTGGTTGGAAATGCCGAACACCGGCCACAGCGTGTTCACCCCGCCCAGCGGATCGGTGACACCCTGGTATAGGAAAAAGCCCCAGGCGGCGACCGTCAGGCCCGTCGCGACGAAGCCCGGCACCAGGCTCCCCGACTCCTTGAAGCGCGGCACCGCCATCGCGATCAGGTCCTGCAGCATGAAGCGCCCCGCGCGCGTACCGGCATCGACGGCGGTCAGGATGAACAGCGCCTCGAACAGGATCGCGAAATGATACCAGAACGCCTTCATCGCCGGTCCCCCGACGATATGGGAGAAGATTTCGGCCATCGCGACCGCCAGCGTGGGCGCTCCGCCCGCACGCGAGATGATGCTGTGCTCACCGACGTCTTTCGCCGTCTGCGTGATCAACTCGGGCGAGATCGGGAAGCCCATCGCCGTCACTGCCGCCGACGCGCTGGCCGCGTCGGTGCCGATCAGCGCGGCCGGGCTGTTCATCGTGAAATAGACTCCCGGGTCCAGGATCGACGCGCCGACCAGCGCCATGATCGCCACGAATGCTTCCATCAGCATCGCGCCATAGCCGATGATCGGCGCATGCGCTTCGCTCGCGATCAGCTTGGGCGTCGTGCCGCTGGCGATCAGCGCGTGGAAACCCGACACCGCGCCGCAGGCGATGGTGATGAACAAGAAGGGGAAGAGCCCGCCCGACCACACCGGGCCGTTGCCGTCCACGAATTGCGTGACCGCATGCATTTTGAGAGGGGGCGCCATGATGACGATGCCGATGGCGAGCGCCGCGATGGCCCCGATCTTGAGGAACGTCGACAAATAGTCGCGCGGCGCCAGCAGCAGCCAGACCGGCAGCACGGAGGCAACCGCGCCATAGCCGATCAGGATCCAGCAGAGTTGCACCGGCGTGAAGGTGAAGGCCGGGCCCCAGACCGGCGAGAGCGCCACCGATTGGCCGTAGACGATCGCCGCGAGCAGGCCGACGAGCCCGATCATCGACACCTCGCCGATCCGCCCGGGCCTGATCCACCGCGTATAGGCGCCCATCAGCATGGCGAGCGGGACGGTGGCCGCGACGGTGAACATCCCCCAGGGGCTTTCGGCCAGCGCCTTCACCACGATCAGCGCCAGCACGGCCAGGATGATGACCATGATCATGAAGGCGCCGAACAGCGCGATCGTGCCCGCGACCTGTCCCATTTCCATCCGGATGAGCTCGCCCAGCGACTTGCCGTCGCGGCGCATGGAGATGAACAGGATCATGAAATCCTGCACCGCGCCGGCCAGCACCACGCCCGCGATGATCCAGATCGTGCCGGGCAGATATCCCATCTGCGCCGCCAGCACGGGACCCACCAATGGACCCGCGCCGGCGATCGCTGCGAAATGATGGCCGAACAGGACCACCTTGTCGGTCGCGACATAATCCAGGCCATCGGCGCGCCTGATCGCCGGGGTGGGTCGGGCCGGGTCCAGTCGCATCACCGTGCGCGCGATGTAGAGCGCATAATAGCGATAGGCGACCAGGAAGCTGCTGATCGCGGCGACGACGATCCACAGCGCATTCACCGTTTCGCCACGCGACAGGGCGACCACCGACAGCGCCAGCGCGCCCACGATCGCGACCAGAATCCAGGGAATATGCCGGGTCATCACTCTCTCAGGTCTGAATATCGGAACGACCGCGCCACACTAGGGCGCTGGCGCGCAAAGACAAATGCTCTTGTTCACGGAATCAGCCTCTGCCAGCCGACTGCCGGCCGATCGCTTCGCCAGCCCAAAGCGCCCACCAGATGATCAGGGGCTGCAACAGCAGACGCGGCCCATGATACCACCAACCCAGATGGTGCCCGCCCAGCGCTATGTCATTGATGGCGTGATTGAAATTGGCGGGCCATACGCACAAAGCGTAGAGCGCCAGGCCGATCCCCGCGGCGCAGCGCAGGCAAGGGACAAGAAGTCCGATCGCCCCTGCGATCTCGGCAACACCGGTCAGCGCGATCACGGTTGCAGGCCATGGCACCCAATGTGGCGTTATCGCCAGAAATCCCGCTGGCCGCGCCAGATGCGCCACGCCGGCCGTCAAATATAGGAGAGACAGGATCCAGCGGGCCGCTGGACGGACCCAGCCTGTCCCGCCTGATTCGTCAGCCTCAGTGTATCCCGCTCCCGGCGCCAAGCCCGATCTCTCCTTCATCCGCGCCATCCCAATAATGGGCTCGTTCGGCGTGGACTTTGATCATGACCAGCCCAGGCGTGTCCACCCCCCGGTCGAACCAGCGTTCCAGGTCGCTGTTCCAGTGCGCCTCGAACCGGGCCCTGTCGCGGATCAACTCGGCGCGGCCCTCAATGGCGACGAACAAGGGTCGCTGGTTGAGCAGGCCGGATGCCCCCTGGAATGACAGTCCCACGGTGGCCTCGCGCTCGATGTCCTTGACCATCAGCGTGTCGTCAGTGGTGAAATAATAGCTGTCGCCATCATATTCCACATCGCGATTGTTGCTCATGGGCCTGGCGCTGATGTGCCCGCCTTCAGCATGGGTCGACAACATCGCGAAATCGATGTCCTTCATCGTCTTGGCAAGCTGCTCGATCGTTCGCTGGACCATGGTCGCTCTCCTGTTCGTGACCCGCCGCCAACGCACGAGAGGGCGGCCGGGGTCCAATGGACTCGCATCCACCAGCATAAGAACATATAGTGAACAAATAATGCGATTCGAAAAGGACCGGCCATGCGGCACGACATGCGCGCCAAGCCCTTGTATCGGCTTCTCTATGCTGTGAAGCCTGCCCCGATCATAGCACGGCAGACCGATCATCTTGTCGATACCCTGGGTGGGGGCGACCGGCGCGTCCGGCCCGAGCATCAGCATGTGACGCTGGCCGTGACGGCGGACCATGTCGATTATCCCTATGCCGTCGTGAAGGCGCTGCTGCGCGCCGGAACCGGCGTGATGGCAGAACCCTTCGACTTGCCGCTCGATCGGCTGCGCTACAGCAACCGGTCCGCGGCGCTGCGGCCTTCGCGAACGGTGCCGCTGCTGCAGGCGTTGCAGAGGGAGGTCGCCGCCGCCATGCGAGGGGCAGGCGTGGCCCTGCGCCCGGATTGGAGCTTCAGCCCGCACCAGACCCTATTCTACCGGCAGGGACGCCCCGAACAAAGGCGGGTCGAAGGCTTCACCTGGCGGGTCGAGGAGTTCGTCTTGCTGTGCAGCCATGTGGGCCGGACCCGCCACGACATATTGGCGACTTGGCCGCTGAAGGGGGACGGGCAGTTTAGTTTGTTCTAGGGCATGAACCGATCACCTGAATCGAGTCTATCTCGTTGGTTTTACGTACTTTTCTGATGCGCAGATGATGCCACCCGCTTCGAAATGCTCCAAGGCGTGGCATGGGGCGGGTGGCGCGTCTATCGCGTGCCGTCATCCCAGCGGAGGCTGAGATCTCAGGAGGCAAATGCGAGTGCGTCCGTCCCCGGCTTTCGCTCGGACGACGCAAACCGGCTCAGCGTCGCTGCACGCCCGTTCTTCAGGACAGACGTTCTCGACCCAGCGAGATCATTATCCCTGGGTCACGCTTTCCAGCACTGCCGCGCGCAGTTCGGGGATGCCCATGCCTTTGTCGCTGGACGTGGGAATGATGTCGGGGTGCGCGGCGGGCCGCTTGCGGATCGCTTCGGCCGTTGCCGCCGTCACCTCGGCCAGGTGGCTCGCCTTCACCTTGTCTGCCTTGGTCAGCACGATGCGATAGCTCACAGCCGCCGCGTCCAGCATGTCGAGAATGTCCTTGTCCACATCCTTGACGCCATGCCGGCTGTCGATCAGCACCAGCGCGCGCTTGAGTTTCGCCCGCCCGCGCAAATAGTCGTTCACCAGGAAGCGCCACTTGCGCACCACGTCCTTGGGCGCCTTGGCATAGCCGTAGCCGGGCATGTCCACCAGTCGGAAGCGCAGCGGGTCGCCGACGTCGAAGAAATTGAGTTCCTGCGTCCGCCCCGGCGTGTTCGACGTGCGGGCCAGGCCGTTGCGGCCGGTCAGGGCATTCAGCAGAGACGACTTGCCGACATTGGACCGGCCCGCGAACGCGACCTCGTTCACCGACATGTCGGGCAGGAATTTAAGGTCCGGCGCTGATTTGAGGAAGCTGATCGGTCCGGCAAAGACCTTGCGCGCTTCCTCGATCAGTTCGGCTTGCTGACTGTCGTCCACATTACATCCGTTCGGTTCGAGGATCCTGAGCCTGTCGAAGGGCGAGAACTATAGGCACGCCCTTCTCGACAAGCCTCTCTCGAGCCATTGCTGCAAGCAGGCAGTCGAGAGGCTCGAACCGAACGGGCGTGAAGGCGCTACTTCGCTTCCGCCGCGTTGCTCAGCACGGGATGGCGCTTGTAGAGGAACCATTGCTGCAGCATCGACAGGCAGTTGTTGGTGATCCAGTAGACCAGCAGGCCCGCCGCGAAGGGCGCCATGATGAACATCATCATCCACGGCATGATCGCGAACACCTGCTGCTGCATCGGGTCCATCTGGGCCGGGTTCAGCTTGAACTGCAGCCACATGGAAATGCCGAGCAACAGCGCCAGTAGGCCGATCGCCAGGAAGGAGGGCGGGGTGAAGGGCAGCAGGCCGAACAGATTGAGGATGTGCAGCGGGTCGGGTGCCGACAGATCCTTGATCCACAGCACGAACGGCTGGTGCCGCATTTCGATGGTCAGCTGCAGCACCTTGTAGAGCGCGAAGAAGATCGGGATCTGGATGAAGATGGGCAGGCAGCCGGCGAGCGGGTTCACCTTCTCGCGTTTGTACAGCTCCATCATTTCCTGCTGCAGCTTGGGCTTGTCGTCCTTATATTTCTCCTGCAGCGCCTTCATCTTGGGCTGCACCGCGCGCATCGCCGCCATGCTGGCGAACTGGCGCTGGGCGACCGGGAACATGAGCGCGCGGACCACGAAGGTCAGGCAGATGATGGCGACGCCGAAATTGCCGATATGTTCGAACAGCCAGTGCAGCAGCGCGAAGATCGGCTTTTCGAACCAGTAGAACCAACCCCAGTCGATCGCCCGGTCGAACAGCGGAATGCCCGCGTCCTGATAGGCTTCCAGTGTCTTGACTTCCTTGGCGCCCACGAACAGGCGCGCGGTCTGGGTGATCGCCTTGCCCGGCGCCAGCATGGTCGGCGAGAGGCTGTAATCGGCCTGATATTGCGTGCCTGCGCCTTTACGGAACTGGCCTTCAAAGCCGGTCTTCTGGTCGGGGACCAGAGCGGAGAGCCAATATTTGTCGGTAAAGCCGAGCCAACCGCCCGTCGACTGGAAGCTTTGGGTCGACGGGCCCTTGTCCAGGTCCTTGTAATTGACGTCGTAATTGGCCGCGCCGTTGAACACACCCATCGGGCCGATATGGATCGTCCAGGTGTCGGGATCGTGCGGGATGCCGGTCCGGCTGATATAGCCATAGGGCTTCACGCCGACCGTGCCGGCGCCGCTGTTCGACACCTTCTGCTGCGCGGTGATCATGTAGTTTTCGTCGATCGACAGGCGGATCTCGAAAGCCTGGCCCGCGCCATTATTCCAGCGCAGCGTCACCGGACTGGTCGGGGTCAGTTCCTTGCCCTGCGCGGTCCATACGGTGTTCGCGTCAGGCGTCTTCAGTCCTTCGCCCTGCCAGCCGAAGCCGGCGAAGAAGGCGTCCTTCGTGCCCGACGGGCTGTAGAGGCGGACGGCGCGCGCATTCTTCGCGATCGTCTCGCCATAGGTGGGCAGCACGATGTCGTCGATCCGCGCGCCCTTGAGATTGATCGATCCGGTCAGCTTGGGCGTACGGATCGCGACGCGCGGGCTGTCCTTCAGCACGGCGGCGCGATCGCGAATGACGGCGGGCGCGTCCACGGTGCCGGGCTGAGCGACAGGCTTGGTCTTGCCGCCCTCGATTTTCGTCGCCGGGGGATTGGCCGCCGGGAAGAAATGCTTGGCGATATAGGGCCAGCCGAACAGGATCGCTGCGGTCAGCAGCACCGCCAGAACAATATTCTTCTTGTCGTCCACGCTTGTCGGCTCCGCCGTATCTCGTGTGAAAATCTTGTCAGGGGACCGGGTCGTAGCCCGAACCGCCCCATGGGTGGCATCGCATTAGCCGCTTCGCGGCCAGCCAGCTACCCTTGACCGCACCATATTTGCGGATCGCTTCGATCGCATAGTGCGAGCAGGATGGGGCATAGCGGCAGCTGGGCGGCAATATGCGCGACGGGCCGATCTGCCACAAGCGCGCGACGAGGATGAGGAGGCGGGCAATCACGAGTCCGCTCCTTGTCCTGGCGCTCTTTTCCCCTCCGTTCGGGCTGAGCTTGTCGAAGCCGCTTTCTTCCGTCTTGAAGGAAAGTGAGGCCCTTCGACAGGCGTCGGGCGAATGGGCGAGGGAGCTTTGCGCTCCCGGACCTTGCGCAGCGCCTTCTCCAGCTCGGCGCGCAGCAGCGCGAAATCGCGCTCGACGCCGTCGGACCGGCCGATCAGCACATGGTCCGCGCCGGCCACGCCATGTGCGGGCAGAAGCTCCCGCGCCAGGACGCGAAAACGGCGCTTCATCCGGTTGCGGATGACAGCGCCGCCTATCTTTTTCGTAACCGTGATGCCGTAGCGCATCGCCGGATCGCCATCGCCGCGTTCGCGCACCAGCAGGACAAAGCCCGGCATGGGCGCGCGCCGTCCACGATTCGCCGCCAGGAAATCGGCGCGCTTGCTCATTATGGCAGGCGCGCTGTTCGGCGGCGCGTCGTTCAGGCGCTCAGGCTCTTGCGGCCGCGGGCGCGACGAGCGCGGATCACGTTGCGGCCGCCGGGGGTCGCCATGCGAGCGCGGAAACCGTGACGGCGCTTCCGAACCAGATTGCTCGGCTGAAAGGTGCGCTTCATCGTTCATTCCTCAACATACTAAAGAATCGGGCGTGACTAAAAAGGGCCGCCGGTGGGCGACCGCATGTCAGGGGGCGTCCGATAGGCAAAAGGGGAAGGCGAGTCAATGCCGGAAGCCGGGAGGCGTCCCGCTTTTCCGATCGTGCCCCGGCTCTGCGGAAGCGGCGCGGGTTCGGCCCATTCCGCCATTGGCCGGCTCTGCAGGATACCCTAATCTCCGTTCGCCCTGAGCCTGTCGAAGGACGCGCGATGTTCCGGCCGTTGCGAGCGCTTCGAAAGGCTCAGCACGAACGGGTAAGGGGAGCAGACCGTCCACTTTCCACCCGAAACCGCCCCTATTTCGTCCGCGCTGTCTCCACCGCCTTCTTCAGCGCCTCATAGCCCACGGCGCCGTTCAGCACCTGGTCGCCGATGACGAAGGTCGGCGTGCCGGTCGCCTGCAGCTTTTGCGCCAGCGCGATGTTGGACTGGATTTCCGCATCATATTTGTTGCTCGCGATCGCCGCCTCCGCGTCCGCCCGGCTGATCCCCGCCTTCGCGGCTGCCGCCAGCACAGTATCGCGGGTCACCCGTCCGCCGGCGTATAGCGCGCGATGATAGGGCATGTACCGCCCTTTGTCCGCCGCCAGCAGCGATACCTTGGCCGCCTCTGCGCTCTCGTCCGACAGGATCGGCAGCTCGCGATAGACGATCTTCAACCCCTTGTCCTCGCCCACCAGCTTGGCGAGATCGGCCAGCGATGCACGGCAATAGCCACAGGCATAGTCGAAAAATTCGACCAGGGTGACGTCGCCCTGCGCTGCCCCTTCCCAGGCGCCCGCATAAGGTGTTTCGATCGCCGCACGGCTGGAGCCGATATGGCTTGCCACGCGCCTGGCCTGCAGCCGTTCCACCGCTTCGGGGATGATTTCGGGATGTTCCAATATATAATCGCGCACGATCTTCTCGATCGCCGCCTTGTCCCCCACGCCGACGCCGGCCGTGCTTTGCAGGCCCAATGCGGCGCCCGCGGCGGTGGCGGCGAGAAAGGCGAGCGCGCCTATCGTCATCTGGATCGTCCTGTTGGAAAGGGCCGCGCGGAAGCCGGGCCGGGATTGGGTCATCTTTTCTTTCGCTTCTGTTCGACGGCCGCGCGCGAGACCATGGCAATATCCTGCGCCCGCAGATAGTCAATCGTGCCCGCCTTCAAGCCCTGCATCGCCGCGTCCGCGCTGCGCAACGCCATCTGGTCTTCACCCATCAGCGCATAGCGTTCCGCCGTCGCCAGCGCAGCGCGCGCCGTATCGCCGCGCCGTTCATAGACGACGCCGAGTTGATACCAGGCAAAGGGATTTTCCCGGTCGCGCGCCACCGCATTGCGCAGCACCTGTTCGGCCTCGGCGAAGTTCGCGTCATTTTCCGTCGCGATCAGGGCGTGGCCCAGCAAGGTCGCGATCAGCGGCTGGTTGGTCAGCTTCACCGCCTCGCGCAGCGGCGGGATGGCTTCGGTGGGCTTGCCGCTTTCCAGCAGAATCTGGCCCTTCAGCTCCAGGAAATAAGGATCGTGCGGCGCAGCGGCGAGCAGCGCATTCGCCTCCGACAGCGCCTTGTCGGGATAGGCGCTCTTGTGCCAGGCATAGGCGCGGGCATAATGGGCGGGGATCGACTGGTCGCTTTCCGGATATTTGATCAGCGTCTGCGCAGGTTCGGACACGAAGGCGACCAGCTTCGCCCTGATCCGTTCGAACCGCGCCTCCAGCCGGGCATCCACCGGCTTGGACCAGGACGGGTCGACCGTATAGACTTCGCGCAGCACATTGATGCGTTCGCCCGACAGCGGGTGCGTGCGGCCGTAGCTGTCGTCCTGCGGGATGGCGAGGCGATATTCCTGGTTTTGCAGCTTCTTGAAAAATTCGAGACTGCCCTTGCCCGAAACCCCGGCCTTGCTGAGATAGCGGGCGCCCGCGAGGTCGGCGGAGCTTTCCTGCGCCCGGGAGAAGGCGAGGAACTTGCCCATCGCCGCCTGCTGGCCCATGCCCAATATGCCCATGCCCGCTTCGGCGCCGCCTGCCGCGATCGCCGCCGCGCCCAGGACGAGGCTCAGCAGGGTGATGCCCGTGGCTTCCTTCATCCCTTCGGACGATCGGATCACGTGCCCGCCTTCGATATGGCCCAGTTCGTGGGCGACGACGCCCTGCAGTTGGTTCACATTGTCGGTCGCGGCGATCAGGCCGCTGTGCACCCAGACATATTGGCCGCCCGCGACGAAGGCGTTGATCTCCCGATCGTTGATGACCAGCACCTGGACATTGCGCGGCTCCATGCCCGCGGCGCTGACCAGTGGACCCGACATGTCGGCCATGAAGGCTTCGGTTTCCGCGTCGCGCAGGATCTGCTGGGCAAGGGCAGGGCGCGCGACCAGCGACAGGCATGCCGCCATGATCGCGGCCAGGCGGAGCCCACGGCGGCTCATGCGGCGCCCCCGGACGGCTGAGGAAAGAACGGCATCGGCTGCGGTGCATGGCAGCGCGCGCCTGAACTCGGCCTGAAGCAACAAGGCCAGCGCGAGCCTGGTTGAAGACGCCGCCATCTTCCGGCGGAAACCGGCAAGATAGCGGCGCTCTTCATGATGCGGACGGTGTCCCGCTTACTGACCGAAGGTGCGCTGCCACCAACCCCGGCGGGGCGAGCCGGCATCGTCTTCGGCCTGGTTGTCGCCGGCGTCCGATCCGTCCAGGGTGGCGACCTGGCTCGCACCTGTGCTGGCCGCTTCGGCTTCAGCGGCGGCCTCTTGCGCGACCGGTTCGTCGGAGGGGGCTGCCCCGGCCGCTTCTTCGGCCGCGACATCCGCCTTCTTGCGACGCGTACGCTTGGGCTTGGCCGGCGCTTCTTCAGCAACGGCCTCGACGGGCGCCTCGGCCACGGCTTCCGCTTCTACGTCGGCCTTCTTCCGGCGCGCGCGTTTGGGCTTGGCGGGTGCTTCATCCGCAGCCGCCTCGACGGGCGCTTCGCTGGTTTCGGCCACCGGTTCGGCCGCTTCCTTGGCTTTGCGCGCGCGGGGGCGGCGACGGGTCTTGGGCGCCTCTTCCTCGACCGGCGCCTCCGGCGTAGCGTCAGCGACTGGCTCGGCTTCCAGCGCTTCGGCCGAAGCCTCGACAGCTTCGCCGATCTCGTCGCTCACAGCCTCCTCGCCCACGGCCCCCTCGGCCTGAGCCTCGCCGCCCTCGCGCCGACGACGGCCACCGCGACGACCGCGACGGCCACGGCGGCGCCCGGCCTCTTCGCCCTCTGCGGCGGTTTCGTCAGCCAGCTGTTCGACCGGGCCTTCTTCTTCCTCGTCGACGTCCGCTTCGGCTGCGTCATCCTCGGTGGCTTCGGCCAGTTCGGAGACGGCTTCCACGCCGCTTTCCTCACGCTGTCCGCCGCGACGGCGGCGACGGCGGCGACGGCGACGGCCGCCTTCGCGCTCTTCGCCCCGATCCCCGCGCTCGTCGCGATGGGCCGCGGCCTCGACCTCTTCAATCTCTTCCTCTTCCAGCTCCTCGGCGATCTCGAGGTCGTCATCCTCGTCTTCGGCCAGCGGCGTGTAGTCCACCACGCGTTCGGGCCGCGGGCCGCTGGCCTCGACCGACATGCGGGCGCCTTCGACTTCGCCATCGGGAAGGATCGCGATGCCCACGCCATAGCGCTGCTCGATCTCGTCCAATTCGCGACGCTTGTTGTTGAGCACGTAGAAGGCCGCCTCCTGGCTCGCGCGTAGCGTGACCAGGCTGCCGCGACCGCGCGCCGCTTCCTCTTCCAGCATGCGCAGCGCCGATAGGCCCGCCGAAGAGGCGGTGCGGACAAGGCCGGTGCCTTCGCAATGGGGGCACTGGCGGGTGGAGGCTTCCAGCACGCCGGTGCGCAGGCGCTGGCGGCTCATTTCCATCAGGCCGAAGCCCGAAATCCGGCCGACCTGGATGCGGGCGCGATCGTCCTTCAGCGCCTCCTTCATCGCCTTTTCGACCTTACGGATGTTGGAGTTCATCTCCATGTCGATGAAGTCGATGACGACCAGCCCCGCCATGTCGCGCAAGCGGAGCTGACGCGCGATTTCGCGCGCGGCTTCCAGGTTGGTGGCGACGGCGGTCTGCTCGATGCCATGCTCGCGCGTGGACCGGCCCGAGTTGATGTCGATCGACACCAAAGCCTCGGTCGGGTTGATGACCAGATAGCCGCCCGATTTGAGCTGCACGACGGGATTGTACATCGCCGCCAACTGATCCTCGACGCCCGCTCGCTGGAACAGCGACACCGCGTCGGCATATTGCTTCACCCGCCGTGCATGGCTGGGCATCAGCAGCTTCATGAAATCCTTGGCGGCCTTGTAACCATGCTCGCCCTCGACGATGACCTCTTCGATATCCTTGTTGTAGATATCGCGGATCGCCCGCTTGATGAGATCGCTGTCATTGTGGATCAGCGCGGGGGCAGCGGATTTCAGCGTATTCTCGCGGATCTCGTCCCACAGCCTGGCGAGATAATCGAAGTCGCGCTTGATCTCCGGCTTTGTGCGCTGGAGCCCGGCGGTGCGGACGATGCAGCCCATGGAGGAGGGCAGCGCCATCTCCGCGATGATCGACTTCAACCGCTTGCGGTCGGCAGCGTTCGAAATCTTGCGCGAAATGCCGCCGCCGTGCGACGTGTTGGGCATCAGCACGCAATAGCGACCGGCAAGCGACAAATAGGTGGTGAGCGCCGCGCCCTTGTTGCCGCGCTCTTCCTTGACGACCTGGACCAGCAGCACCTGGCGGCGCTTGATGACGTCCTGGATCTTGTAGCGGCGGCGCAGCGCCATGCGCTTGCGGCGCAGCTCGTCTGCAGCCTCGTCGCCACTGCCGCGCTTGCGGCGGCCGCCCTTCTCGGTGCCCTCGCCATTTTCGGCCGTGTCGCCTTCCTCATCCTGATGATGGGTGGCTTCCACCAGCTCCAGGCCATCGTCGCCATGATGACCATCCTCGTCATCCTCGACCTCGGCGCGCAGCGCGGCCTCTTCCTCGGCGTGCGCGCGTTCCTCGCGCAGCAGCGCCTCGCGATCTTCGCGCGGGATCTGATAATAGTCCGGATGGATTTCGCTGAAGGCAAGGAAGCCGTGGCGATTGCCGCCATAATCGACGAAGGCCGCCTGCAAGGACGGCTCGACCCGGGTCACCTTGGCAAGATAGATATTGCCCTTGAGCTGCTTGTGCTCAGCGGACTCGAAGTCAAATTCCTCGATCCGGTTTCCCTTGACGACCGCGACCCGGGTTTCTTCCCGGTGGCGCGCATCGATCAGCATACGCATTGTCATTTATGAATCTCCGGCGCCGGCGGCCCGTTTCTACAGGCGGAACCGCGGCGCGATAATGATGGGACGGCGCGAACTGCTGCATCGTCCGGTTTGACAGGAAAAACTGCGCTTCTGCTGCAAGGGCAGGGCCGGGCAGATCGCCGGTCCGTACCATCCACGCCGCGTTGCCCGGAACCGGGTTCAGCGGGAGATGGAAATCATGCCTCATGCAGCGTCAACCTGTTGGTCGCATCGTTCGCCGGGCGACAGGCGCCGGCCGATGCAGTCGTGAAAGCTCCTGAAAAGAGCCGCGCCTGATATGGGCGGCTTCCCAGGAATGTGAATGGGTAGCAGTCAAAATGCAGCCTAGCAACGGCCCGCCGAAATATTGTTTCGTCGAAATTGGACTCACCCATTTCTTCGCCAAATTGACCCATCATGGTAAAGAACAGCTTAATGGCGTTCGCATTGGGGAAGGATGAAAGCGCTGGACGGCCGGCGCCGGGGCAGGGCACAAGCACCGCATGCTTCACGGATTGGCGCTTGCAGGTGCGCTTTTTTCTTCTTCGCCGGCTATGGAGGAGGCCGCCAACATGGCACGGCGCCCGGTCAGGCGCCTGCACAGCATCACCGTGCCGATCCCGCCCGTGGCGCGCGGCCTGTCGCTGCCCCGCATAGAAGGGCCGGCCGACGGTTCCCGCCCTCTGGTCGTGATTGACGCGGGCCATGGCGGGCATGATCCCGGCGCGATCAACGCCGAAACGGGCAAGCAGGAAAAGGAGATCACGCTCGCCATCGCGCAGGCGATCCGCGACCAGCTGCTGAGGGCGGGCCGGGTACGGGTCGCGCTGACGCGTGACGACGACCGCTTCCTTGTCCTCCAGGAGAGATATGGCATCGCCCGCAAGTTGAATGCCGACCTGTTCATCTCCGTCCATGCCGATTCGGCCGAAAATACCGATGCGCGGGGCGCGACCGTCTACACGCTGTCCGAAACCGCGTCCGACCGGGAAGCGGCGCGGCTGGCGGCGCGGGAGAACAAGGCGGACATAGTGAACGGCGTCAACCTGGGCGGGCAGACGGGCGACGTATCGTCGATCCTCATCGACCTGACCCAGCGGGAATCCATGACCATGTCGGCCGGCTTCGCGCGCCTGTTGCATCGGGAGGCATCGCCCGAGGTTCCGTTCCGCAGCATCTATCACCGCTTCGCCTCGCTCATCGTGCTCAAGGCGCCGGATACGCCCTCCGTGCTGTTCGAGACCGGCTATCTGAGCAATGACAAGGACGCCGCCTTCCTCTCCTCGCGCCGGGGGCAGGCCGCGATAGCGCGCGGCGTTGCCCGCGCCGTCGAGGTGCACTTCGCGCGCAAGCTCGCCTTGCGCCGCGACGGAAGCGGCGGATGATCCGTCGATCCGCACTGGCGCGAACGGCATTTTGACCCTAGAGCCTCACCTCGTCATGGAAGAGGCTCGCCCCGAAACCGTCCGATCGTCCTTTGCTGATCGCCTGCGCCGCGCCGGCGGCCCTTTCCGCGAACGCCTCGCGCCGCATTGGGAGCGGCGCTGGTTTCGCTGGGCGGCGATCGCGATCGGCAGCCTGTTTCTGGCGATCGCGCTGTTCTGGCTGATCTTTGGACGCGGCCTGCCCGATGCCGCGACGCTGCTCGAATATGAGCCGCCGCTGCCGACCATCGTGCGCGACATCAGCGGCCAGCCGGTGCACAGCTATGCCCGCGAGCGGCGCGTCCAGCTGCAATATAGCGATTATCCGCCGCTGCTCATCCGCGCCTATCTGGCGGCGGAGGACAAGACTTTCTTCGAGCATCATGGCGTCGACATTCCCGGCTTTTTCGGCGCGGTGTTCGACTATGTGATAAAGATCGGTTCGGGCCAGCGCGCGCGTGGCGGCTCCACCA
>DATEDR010000049.1:0-6948 GCA_035281605.1 Sphingobium sp. | reverse complement strand
CGACCGCACCGAAACCGCCGTCAACGCCGTGCAAGTGACCTTCGTATCCTCCGTCACGGACGGCACCCGCATACGCTTCGGCGAGGGGCGCAGCGTCACTGTAGTCGAACCGATCGGGGAAGTGATGGACAGCCTCAACCGGGCGCTGCGGCCCCACGACTAGGGCTTCGCGCACCAGCAGCAACGCGACGGCGAGGAAGGGGCGCGCCTCCGCCTATTGCGGATAGCGGATCGCCATCACCTCATAGTCCTTTTCCCCCGCGGGCAAAGTCACGCGCCGCAGATCGCCGACCGATGCGCCGCGAAGGGCGCGGGCGATGGGCGAGCTCCAGCCGATCCGTCCCGCGCTCGCATCCGCCTCGTCATTGCCGACGATGGTGACGGTCCGATGATTGTCGTCATCGTCGGCGATGGTGACGGTGGCGCCGAAAAACACCTTGCTCTTGTCGGGCTGCTGGCGCGGGTCGACGACCTTGGCGTCCTTCATCTTGCGCGACAGCCGCTTCAGCTGGCCGTCAATCTCGCGCATCCGCTTGCGGCCGTAGAGATAGTCGCCATTTTCGCTGCGGTCGCCATTGCCCGCTGCCCAGCTCACGATCTCGACGATGCGCGGGCGCTCGATGCCCAGAAGCTGGTCATATTCGGCGCGCAGCTTCGCAAAGCCTTCCGGCGAGATATAGTTGGGATGGGCGGTGTGCATGCCCCGCCATAGCCGATCCCCGAACCATTCTGAAGTCGATCGGCACGGTCGACGCCGCGCAGAATGCGCCCGACAAGATCAGCCCGGCGTCTGCTTGCCCAGATAACGGGACAGCGGCGTGTTCGATCCGCGAAAGCGGGCGCGTTCGGGATTCATCGCTTCGTAGACGACCGCATTTTCCAGCACGCGCTGCACATAGTTGCGCGTCTCAAAAATCGGGATCTGCTCGATCCAGCGCAGCATGTCCGCGCCGGGCAGACGCGGGTCTCCGTTGGCAACGATCCAGCGGTTCACATTGCCCGGCCCGGCATTATAGGCCGCGACCGCCAGCGGATAGCTGCCGCCATAATAGTCGAGCATCCGCTGAAAGTAGGAAGAGCCCAGCATGATATTGTAGCTGGTGTCGGTCGTCAGCGAGCCGGGATTGTAGCCAAGGCCAAGCTTGCCCGCCTGCTCGCGCGCGGTGCCGGGCATGAGCTGCATCAGGCCGCGGGCGCCGGCATGGCTGATCGCGGCGCGATCGAACTGGCTTTCCTGCCGGGCAATGGCATGGACCATTGTCCAGTTATATTGCGCCGAGGGCGGCACCGGCACGCGCGGAAAGGCGCTTTCGCCATAGCCGGTGAGGCCGCTCGATACCGCGCGGCGGCCGACCATCACGCTCATGTCGGGCCGGCCGAGGCTCTTGGCGAGTTCGGCGGCCAGAAAATGATCCGCGTCCGTATCCGCATTATTGGCGATGGCGCGGGCGAATTTGCTCTGATCCTCCCAATAGCCCATCTGGCCAAGCGCCCTGACCGCGCGGACGACGGAGCGATTGGCGAAGGCTGCGCGGTCGGCGGCCGAAATCTCGATGCCCCGCTCAACGGTCGCGGGAGCGGGGATGGGGCGACCCGTCCGCTCGAGCGCGAGTTGCCCGTAAAACTGATCGGAGAAGGACGAAGCCCGCGCGAAATAGCTGTTCGCCGTCGCGGGATCGCCAGCGGCCAGGGCGGCGCGGCCGGCCCAATAATAGCCTTTGGACGTAACCTGGGGTGACTTGCCGCCGGTGGCATAGCGACGGAACATCTGCGCCGCGTCGGCCGGCTTGTTGAGACTATAGAAGGCGGTCGAGCCGGCGAGCCAGGCGAGGCTGGTATAATCGTCCCGCTCGCCGATCGGCCGCGTGCTGACATCCGTGCCGGGCGCGTAGGCATCGTCCAGCTTGCTCGCAATGCCGTAGGCGAAGCTCCACTGGCTGTCGTTCGCCGCGGCGCGCGCGTGGGTCAGCAGCGTTTCATACCATTTTTCCGCATTGCCCGGGCGAAAGGTCAAGGTCGGCCGATTGGCGAGATATTGCCGTGCCGCGATCCAGTTGCCGGTGCTGAGCAGCCAACTCGCCTTGTCGGCGACATAGCCCGCATCGGTCGCGCCGATCGCGTCGGCATATTGCATCCGGCTGGCGGCATCGGGCGACTTTTGGCGAAAGGCCATGCGCGCTTCATAGACCGGGCGCCGGGCCGGGCTGACATAGGCGAGCATGCGGGTCGCGCCGACGATGTCATTGCCCCAGAGCAGCATGTCGGCGCGCTGGTCATGATCCGCGCTGGTCCAGGCCGATCCGAACAGGGAAAGAAGCCGGGCTTCGTCATCGGGAGACAGCGAGCCGCCGACCCAGGCGCTGCGCGCCGCGAGCCGGGCTTCGTTCATCCGTCCCATCTGCACCAGTGCCAGTGCATTGCGGGCGTGGCCGGTCGCTGTGCGCGGCGGGAAGCGCGTGAAGAAAGCGGTCACCTGACGCGGATCATAGCTGTTGGGATTGATGCTGGTTTCCGCAAGCCGGCGCATCCGGTCCTCGCCCGGCCAGCCGGGGTTCGCCAGGATGAAGGAGGCGTATGTCGGAAAACCCAGGCCGTCGCTCTGCTGTAGCGCGCGCCATTGGTTGATCGCGGCAGTGACGGTCGGATCGCTCGCGACGCCGATGCGGCCGCTGACCTGGTTCCACTGGCCCGGCTGATTCGGGGCGGGCGTGGGCTGTCCGATGGCGGCAGGCGGCGCGGCCGACGACGTGCCGGGAAAAGGCCCTTCAGTCTGAGCGCTGGCGACGGTGGTGAAAAGCAGCAGAGCGATCAAGGGCATACGGACCAATATAGTTTCGGATCGGCGGGACGACAGCGTACTGGACATCATCGCAATTCCATCCTTATCAGGCCCTGAATGACGCGCTATAGCGCGCCGTCGTCCTTGTCTCGACAATGTGCCCCGGAATCCCGGCGAATTGAAGGAGTTTGTGCATGTTTTCCGGGTCGATTCCCGCGCTGATCACCCCGTTTCGCGATGGCGCGGTGGACGAGGCGGCTTTTCGCGCCCTTGTCGACTGGCAAATTGTCGAAGGCAGCAGCGCGCTCGTCCCGTGCGGCACGACCGGCGAAAGCGCCACCATGACGGTGGAGGAGCATAATCGCGTCGTCGCCGTGTGCGTCGACCAGGCGGCGGGCCGGGTGCCGGTGATCGCCGGCTGCGGATCCAACGACACCCGGATCGCGCTGGAACATATGTATGCGGCGCAGGCAGCGGGCGCCGATGCGGCGCTGGTGGTAGCGCCCTATTACAACAAGCCGAACCAGGACGGCGTCTATCAGCATTTCGCCTATCTGGCCGAGCGCTGCGACCTGCCGATCCTGATCTACAATGTGCCCAGCCGCACCATCACCGACGTCGGCGTTCCGGTTATCCACCGCCTGGCCGAAGAATTTCAGTCGATCGTGGGCATCAAGGACGCCACCGGAAATCTGGGGCGGGTCACCGCGCAGCGACTCGCCTGCCGGGCGGACTTCTGCCAGCTGTCCGGGAATGATGAAACCGCGCTGGGATTCAACGCCATGGGGGGCAGGGGCTGCATCTCCGTCACTGCCAATGTGGCGCCGCGCCTGTGCGCTGATTTCCAGGCGGCCTGCGCGGCGGGCAACTGGCAAGGCGCCCTGGAGCTGCAGGATCGTCTCTATCCTTTGCATGACGCGCTGTTCAGCGATTCTTCACCCGGCCCGGTTAAATATGCGCTCACCCGCGTCCGGTCCGACATGCCCGGCGACGTTCGCCTGCCGATCACCTGGCCGTCGGAATCGAGCCGCGCCGCCGTCGATCGCGCGCTGGAGATTGCGGGACTGGTCTAAAGGGTCAGCGGCACTATCTGTGAAGTGAGTTAAATAAAGTCCATGGCCCGCCCCCGTCCCGAAACCTTCGACAAGAAGAAGATCGTCGCCGAGAACCGGCGCGCGCGATTCGAATATTTCCTGGAGGATGTGTTCGAAGCCGGTATCGCGCTGCAGGGGACCGAGGTGAAGGCGCTGCGCTTTGGCGAAGGCAATATCGCCGAAAGCTATGCCGAGGTGAAGGGCGAGCAGGTGTGGCTGGTCAACAGCAACATCCCCGAATTCAGTCACGGCAACCGCTATAATCATGAGCCCAAGCGGCCCCGCAAGCTGCTGCTGCACGAGCGGGAGATCGCCCGGATGCACGGTGCGGTGGAACGCAAGGGCATGACGCTGGTGCCGCTGTCGATCTATTTCAACAGCCGCGGCAGGGCCAAGGTCGAGCTGGCCCTGGCCAAGGGCAAGAAGACGCACGACAAGCGCGAAACGATCAAGGAACGCGACTGGAAGCGCGATCAGCAGCGCATCATGAAGGCGCATCGCTGATGGACAACAGGTTGAGCCGCTGGTGGCATGCCAATGCGCCCACGCGCGAGTCCCTGGAAAATAATCGTTTCATCGCCCCGGTCGCGCATCGGGTGCTGGAGCCGTCGCTGTGGCGCTTTACCCGCCGATCAGTGCCGCGCGGCGTGGCGCTTGGACTGCTGGTCGGCATTTTCCTGCTGATCCCGGGGATACAGATCGCCGGCGCGGCGATGCTGGCGCTGCCCTTTCGCGCCAATATTCCGCTCGCCGCGGCGATGACCTTCCTGTCCAATCCCGCCACCACCCCGCTTATCCTGTGGGCATCGATCTATATCGGCAACTGGATGCTGGGCCGGACGGCGGACGCATCGGGCTTCATGGCGCTGGTCAGTGATCATGCGTCGATCCGCCAGTGGTTCGGCTGGCTGTTTTCCGAAGCGGCGCCCGCCTTGCTGTTCGGCCTGACGCTGATTTCCTGTCTGGCCGCGGTGGCGGGCTATTTCCTCGCCGACTGGGTCTGGCGCCATCGCATGGGCCGGAAATGGCATGCCCGCAAATTGAGGATTGGCAAGGCACCCGAAAGCAGCGCATTGGAGGAAGTCGCCTCCGTCTGACGGCAAGGCGAAGCATTCCAGGCTGTTGAGGGGAAAGGCCGGCCATGGCCGCGCGGGCGAAAAGGGATGATGAAGCGTGGATGGGCGAACCGCCGTCGCGCCTGGTCCTGCCGCTGCTGATCCTGGCGGCGCTGGTTTCGGCCGCTCTGGTCATCTATGCGGCAGGCGACAGGGCGCTGGCTGCGGGCTTCGCCGCGACCGTGCTCGCCGTTGCAGCGCTGCTCAGCTGGTATCGCCGGCTTTTTCCGGAAGATAAGGTCGATAGCGAGGCTGTCCCCGACTGGACGGTGGCGCGCGCGGCGGCGGACGCTTCCAACATGGCGATCGCCGTCACGGATCGAGCCGGCCGGCTGGTATGCGCGAGCGACCTGTTCGGCGAGTGGTTTCCCGGCTTTCCGACGCCGCCCAACATGACCGCCGATCCCGTTCTGGCCGAGAGCCTGGGCGCCGCCGCGCGGGCCGCCTGGCGCGACGGCCAGGCGCAGGTCGACGGCATGACCCAGGGGGCGTTGCGGCTGGATGTGGAAGTCTGCCGTACCGGCCGATCGGAGGATTATCTGCTCTGGCGTTTCGCGCCGGTGCGCCAGCCCAGCGCGCTAGACGATGTCCACCGCCTGCTGACCGGCGAGGCGGGGCGGCAGATGGGCGAGGCGGGCATCATGGCTGCGCTGATCGGCGGCGAAGGGCGCATCCGGGCGGCTAACGGCGCTTTCTTGCTGCGCGCGGCCGGGCGGATCGACGCCAATATCACCGGCCGGGATTTCGCCGCCCATATGCGCGTCGACGACAAGGGCCGGCTGTTCCTGGCGCGCGAGGAACAGGGCGGCTTGCCGCTTCGGCTGTTGCAGGTGCCGCTGCGCAGGGCCACGCAGATGGGCGGGCAGGGTGGGCAGGACGGCCCGATGCTGCTGCTGCTGATCGACGAGCCGGCGGGCAGCGCTGGCGGCACGTCGGCGCTTTCCTACATCGAAACCCTGCTGTCGCTGCTGCCCTTCGGCCTCGCTATGGCGGATCGGGATGGGCGGGTACTCTTCCTCAACAATGCCTTTTCGCGGGCGGCGGGGCTCAAGCGCGGCGAAAAGCCGAGCTATCCCGGCGATCTAGTCGTGCGCGAAGACCAGGCGGCGGTGGCCGATACGGTGCGCCGCTTCGCGATCGGCCCGCAAATGTCGGGCGACATCGCCGTCAGGATGCGGGAACAGCCCGACGAGCCGATCGCGCTCAGCCTGGCCGGCGTCCGGGGGCTGGGCGAAGCGGCGGTGCTGCTCAGCCTCAAGGACAATAGCGAGGAAAGCAAGCTCAAGCGGCAGGTGGCGCAGGCGACCAAGATGCAGGCGATCGGCCAGCTTGCCGGCGGCGTCGCTCATGATTTCAACAATATCCTGACCGCCATCATCGGCCATTGCGACCTGATGCTGATGCGCCATACGCCGGGCGACAGCGACTATGACGACATCCAGCAGATCAAGTCGAACAGCAATCGCGCCGCAGGGCTGACGCGCCAGCTACTCGCCTTCTCGCGCCAGCAGACGCTGCGGCCGCAGATCCTGCAGCTCCCCGATATCGTCGCGGACGTGTCCAACCTCCTCAAGCGGCTCCTGGGTGAAAGCGTGCGGCTGGAGGTCAGCCATGGCCGCAACCTGGGCGCCGTGCGCGCGGATCCGGGCCAGCTGGAACAGGTGATCGTCAACCTGGCCGTCAACGCCCGCGACGCCATGCCCGAAGGCGGCACGCTCAACATTCAGACCTATGCCGTGCCCGCCGCGAAGGTGCGGGAGATGCGGCAGGAAATCCTCCCCGCCGGCGACTATACTGCGCTTCGCATGTCGGACACGGGGCTCGGCATCCCTCCCGATATCCTCTCCAAGGTGTTCGAGCCTTTCTTCACCACCAAGGAATTGGGCAAGGGCACGGGCCTGGGGCTTTCCACTGTCTATGGCATCGTCAAACAGTCGGGCGGCTATATCTTCGCCGAATC
>DATEDR010000048.1:0-16703 GCA_035281605.1 Sphingobium sp. | reverse complement strand
CTCCTCTGGCGTCCAACGCCGTCGGCGCTGCACCGAGGTGATCACCTCCACGCGATCATAGGTTCCAGTCATACGGTCAGGCATATGCATCACACTCCCATAAGTGTGAGGGCCTGTCAGCCGATTTAGGGGGCTACTTCAGATCGGCTGAAGGCCATCCACAAGCGGGAGTGACGAATTGGAAGATGGCTTGCTCGTTCTCAAGCGTCATATCGACACCCGCAGCATCGCGGCACTGATCGAACGAACCGCGCGTTGGGTGGACCCCGAGACCTTCAAGCTCCTGCCGGTATGGTATCCCGAGTTTGCGCGGCGTGGCGCACTTTACAACGCGAACTGGTCAATCCGCCGGCAAAACACCAATCGGCAGTCTGGCGACGTCACCGACAAGATCGAGGGCAATACCCAGGCGAACAAGGCGCTATGCGAGGCCATGGGCATCACCCTCAAAGAAAGGCCGCATTGGAGCTGCTGCCATATCTGGGGGGTGGATGATCCGACCTTCGTGAAAGCAAATTCGGTCGTGCAGGATCATCGCTTCTTCTCATGCGTCGCCAACATGGTTCTCCTGCCGACGCCCCTCAAGGCATTCACCGATGTCATGCCCGAGGTGAAGGCAATGCTACGCCGGTGTTCCGGCGACCTCTTTGGCTGGTCCTGCGATCATCCCGACCTGCTGCCACAGGCAGGCGATGCCTTTGATCCCACCGACTATCCTGAGAGCTGGAGGCATGCAGCGTCGGGTTCGGTGCCTGGGATCGTCCCGATCAACGACAAGATCCGGGCCAAGGCACGAAACCGCAAGGCTGCAATTGCCCGCGACCTCGAAAACGCCGGCGAATTCTACCCCCGCGAGAAAGTTCGCGACGCGCTCTCTTATTGGAATATCGTACTGTAAGGTCCGACGGCGGATCGGTGTGTTCATTGGGCATGGGTGCCGCGCATCTCGCCCGCAGCACCTAAACGACATGTGGGCGAGCCACATGCGGTCGGCCTATGGCCGCCGACCTGGGCGGGCTCCGGCGGGTTCGCCGCCATCCCCGCCGCCGCGCTCGATCCGCCCCAGCGTGCGGCGTCTCCCGCGGTCCCCGCGCTTATCGGGTCCGGGTCCCCATCAATTATTCGACCGCCTCCTGCACCGGCGCGACTGTGTCGATTTCGGCGATGGCATGGAGTTCGGCGAGATATTCACCACGATGCTGCGTGATCCAGCGGACAATGCGCGCATTGGCAAGCAGTGAACGGACATAGCCCTTGGCCACCGTCAGATGCAGATTGTCGAGGCCGTAGCTTTCCTCGACGGACTTGACCTGAGTTTGCAGGCTCGCAAGCTCGCGCTCCATTCGGGCAATTTGCTCGGAAGAGACGGCCGTTTCGCGACCTTTGCTGCGTGGCTCTACGAGCAATTTTTCAGATGTCGCAGCCAGCATGGCCTTGGCGAAGATCACCGTGAAATTGTTTTGCCCGACCATCAGCTCGGCAGCCTCGATCTGCCGGATCGGCACCATGCGGCGCAGCGCGGCGAACACGGCAACCGGAACAGGCATGTCCTTGAGGATTTCAATTGCGTCCGGGCAGATGCCGTTCAGCATCCGGGATTTGCGATGGATGGAAGCGACTTCCAGACCCAATGCCTCGGCGATCTTTTCCTCGGGGACACCCCGGTCGATCGCCCGCTTGATCATCCGGTGCTCCTGCACCGCTGCGAGGCGATTGATCCGCTTGTTATATGTGTATCCCTCGTCGTCGGTTGACACGAGGCATTCGACCTCAGTGGAGCCAAGATCCTTCAATGCTTCGACCCGCAGGTGCCCGTCGAGCAGGAAATAGTGGCCTGGGTTCTTGGGGTCGGGGGCGACGACCGGGGCCTCGACCAGACCGATTGCACGTACCGAGCCGAGAATCTGCGTATATTTCTTGCTCTCTTTCACACCCGCACGGAGAATCTTCAGCGACACGAGCCGGTCGATAGCAATCCGCTGGGGTTCTGGTTCGAAGGATAGCTTGATCGGCCCGTTATCGGTCATGTGACAACTCCCTGCCTATGCGGGCTGCCAGTGCGCGGGGCATTGTGGTCAAGCCTTCTGCCCGCAGGAGCGTGCCGAAGCCCTCGTCGTTCAGCAGATCCTTCAGTGCCTCGACAAGAAACAGCAGACGCGCCTGCGTGAAATCGGACTTCTTTACGAGAATCCGCTGCTTCTCGGCCTCTCGCTGATAGAGCCGCATCAGTTCAGCGGTCGTGATCCTGGTACGCACGACCTTTCGGCCCAGGCCGCTGTCGGGGACCGCCTTGCGGCGCTTGAGCCGCTGATCGAGCATGCGTCGCACAACGCCGAGTTTCTTGCCCTTGAGCTTTCCCGCTTCGTAGGCCTCCAGTAGGACGCCCTGTGATTCGTCGGTTTCGGCACGCGCGATATCGATGGCGAAGCTGACGGGAATGAGGCCCGTTTCCACCGCTGCTAGCAAGCGCTCCTCACCACGATCCAGCAACTGGACGACCATGTTCACCCAACTCGCGGTGCATCCGATCTTTTCCGCGATCTCGGCGTCGTTGTATCCCCGGCGGTGCAGCGTGCCGATCTCGTGCATGATGTCGATCGGCCGATGCTGGCGACGCGCAATGTTCTCCACGAGGCTCATCACGAGGCAATCGCTTTCATCGACATCTATCACGACGGCGGGGATTTCGGTCGCGCCGAGCATTCGGAAGGCCTCGAGACGGCCCTCTCCGCATATGAGATCATAGTCCGCATCAACCGCGTCGGGACGACGGCGAACGGTCACGGGGCGCTTGAGGCCTATGGCGTCAATGTTGTCGACGATCTCCCGGTGCTGGCGTCGGTTTCGTACCCGGGGATTGAGGACGTGGATGCGCGCGATCGGAATGAATTCGATCGTCTGGGAATGGCTGGGAACCGTCATGCCGCCTCCGCAAGGGCCGTCCGCGCGGCAAGCCCGTAGAGTGGATCGAGCGTGTCGAACCGATAGGCGTCGAGCGAAAGGCCATTTTCTTCAGCAAGTCGAATGGCAGCGCTGGCCCGATCGATGCGGGGAAAAAGATAGAAGTCGAGCGGTTGCCGGTTTGCGGCGTCCATGCGGACGGCGACCGTGATGTCTGGCTCAAGACCAGTATCGAACCGCAGCCGCCAACGTAGCGCTCCCGACGGGATGCGTCGGCATCTCACGATGACGACCGACAGCGTGAACTCGCCGTTGATTTGGATCAGATCATCTTCTGCCCCGCCATCGACGAGTCCACCTGCGGCGCGCAGGCCATCGACGATCTCACCGACAACATTTGGATGCATGTGCCGCAGGGCACGGTTGATCTCTATATAGCGATAATCTCTTCGCGGTCGGTAGCCGACGAGGCCGTAGGCGCGCAGCAGGCTGCCAAAGCGACAGCGGAAGCTGCTGCTCGACGGCATGCCCTCGGCTTCGTCGATGATGAGGCCGGAAAGCATGCCCTGCTGTTGGAAGAGCAGGTTTAGGGATGCGAGCATTTCCTCATCGGACATCCGGAATGCGCGCTCGCGGATGATGGTCTGGGCAGCCTCGAATAGGCTCGGTTCCACGATCGCCGAAAAGACCTGATCAGCGCGGATCCACATCGTGGGCTCGTTACGGACGCGCATTTTCTTGAGCTTGAAGGAAACCCGGTTCCAGACATTGTTGCCGATATACTTCTCGTTAATCAGCACCTGATGGACGGACCCTCGCGTCCACGACCTGCCCATGTCGGTGAGGAGTCCACGGGCGTTCAACGCATCCGCAATTTCCCGCTCTGTGCGCCGATCCAGGACGAACATCCGGTAGATGTCCCGGACAATGCCGACCTCTTCATCGGGACCGGGCGTCAGGACAACCCGATCCGTCTGGAGACTCTTCTGCTCGCCTCGGGCCAGCGTCGCCTTGATGGCCCCACTTTGATCCACGAGCGTGCGGCGCAGGCCGAAGCCTGCCGGCCCGCCCTGGCGAAAGCCGAGTTCGATCAGGCGACACTGTCCCGCGAATACCTTGGTGGACAGTTCCCGGCTGTACTCGCCGGCCATGGCACGCTTGACGCCCTTGACGATGGTCGAAATGGGACTGCCGTCATTTTCGAACTGCTCGGCACAGTAATGCACGGCGATTCCCGCGCGCCGACAAACATATTCATAGTAGGCGCTCTCGTCGGCATCCTGGAAGCGGCCCCAGCGGCTGACGTCGTAGACGAGGATTGCTTCGAATCCGCATTGGCCGACGGTAACATCGTCGATGAGGCGTTTCAGCGCGTCCCGACCATCGATGCTGAGTCCGCTCTTCCCCTCGTCCGCATAGGTCCGGACGATCGCGAAGCCTCGCGACGCCGCATATTGCCGGATCGCCTCCGCCTGGTTTTCCGTGGAGTATCGCTGATGGTCCGTCGACATCCGGACATATTCCGCAGCGCGAACGCCCGGTGCCGGAATCTCGATCGGTTGGTCAGGATCATCTTTCCATTGCGCCAAGTCGACGACCTCGCTCCTTCATCGTCGGGCTCGGCGCCGGACCGAACGCAACCAGTGGAAAATCTGAATCAGGTCAGCAGCTTGCCCGACCATAGAGAGAAAAGGCGGGCAACATGTTTCCGAAAACAGGCAACAAACGACCCTATCCGCACAGCGAGGCGGATTTTGCGATGCTCATAGCCCGGGCGCTGAACACAGAACTGGGTTCGACGCATAGGGCCGTCAAAACGGTGATGCGCTGGACAGGCGCCAGCGAAAGGACCGCCAAGCATTGGCTAGCCGGCACGCATGCCCCGGATGGCGCTCATCTCCTTGGGCTCGTGCGTCATTCGGACGAGGTACTCAGCAATTTTCTACGGGCTGCCGGACGAGGCGATGTCGTCTTGGCGGTTGGACTGGTCGATCTTCGATCAAGATTGCTGGAGATGGTCGAACTCATCGATCGGCATGGCGATCCTGCTGATCGGGAAGCTTCGTTGAAACCTCAGGCCTGGTAAAAGCGCTCTAATCGATAGGAAAGAATGGATGAAGCGTCCTGTGTGAGCCCGTCATCTCCATTCAGCCCCCTTCCGTTTCCGGGGTCGATCGGGAATTCTGCCGCTAATCGAACTGTGAGGCCAGGCCAGCCATCAAATCGCTGCTGCCGAGCCTCGCTTCTGCGAACAATTCACGCGAGCACACATGATGAGGCGAGAGGGATCAGGCTCTTCGATCAGCAGCAGCAGCGGGAAGGCGCATGCGCGTCTCGGAGCGCTGGGCGCATGACTGGGCACAGCACCGACTTTGACCTCAACGACGCGCTGACCATTCGGGTGCCAGTCGCTGCGCGCGTGTTGGGAATCGGAAAGACCAAGCTCTACGAATTAATCACGGCGCGCGAGATCGACGTCATAAAAGTCGGGCGCGCTACGCTCATCGTCGTCAGGAGCCTCGAACGGTTCGTCGAACGGCAGTCCGTCGCGGCCGGCGCGGATTCGCCGCAACGTCGCGGCCGCGGCCGCCCACGGCATTCGTTCGTTCGGCCGAACGCCGGGACCGGCTCTTAGCCGGCGTGACGCAGAAGTCGGCCCAAGCGTTCATCAGATCGCGCCGCTTGGCTAGGAAATCCGTGCGCCGATAGGCTGCCTCGACCTTGTTCTCGAGCGTATGCGCCAGCGCGGCCTCGGCGATCTCGCGCGGTACGTCCGTCTCTTCGGCCACCCAATCCCTAAAGCTCGAGCGGAAACCGTGCACGGTCGCAGGCAGCTCCATGCCGCGCAGCAGTTCCAGCAGCGCCATGTCCGAAAGCGTGGAATTGGAGGTGGCACCTGGAAAGATCAGGTCCCCCCCTTTAATGCGCAACGCCCGCGCCTGACGGAACACGTCTGCTGCCTGTGGCGACAGCGGCACGGCATGTTCGAAACCTGCCTTCATGCGCTCAGCAGGAATGGTCCACAATGTCAGCTTTTCATCGAGTTCGGACCATCTGGCTCCGCGAACCTCGCCGGATCGGACCGCCGTCAGCACAAGTGCCTCCAGCGCAAGCCGGCTGCTGCTGATCCCGCGTGCGCGCAGACGCTTCATGAACGCAGGCACCTCGGCATGGGGCAGTGCGGCGAAATGTCCAGTTTTCTTGGGTTGGCGTGGGAGGCCCTTGGAAATGGAACGCATCGGCGCTTCGCTGGCCCGGAAGCCATTGGCATACGACCAGTCCAGCACTGTGCCAATGCGCTGACGGACGCGCCGGGCGGTTTCCGGGATTTTCAGCCAGATCTCCGCCAGCACATCGCGGATGAGCGGCCCTTCGATCTTGTCGACCTTCAGCTTTCCGAGCTTGGGATAGGCATAGAGTTCAAGCGTCTTGATCCACTGCTTGGTGTGCTTTCCGTTCTTCCAGCCCTTGATCATTTCCGCGTGCGCGCGCTTCGCCGCCTGCTCGAAGGTCGGTATCACGATCTCGACCTTCCGCCGCTCTTCGAGCGGATCAAGGCCGGATTTGGCGAGCTTCTTGATCGCTGCTGCTTCCAGCCTCGCATCGCGAAGGCTCACATGCCGAAGCTCACCTAGGCCGATGTCGCGGCGACGGCCGTTGACCTGCACGCGCATGAGCCAGCTTTTTCCGCCCGAGGGAGAAATTTGCAGCAGGAGACCTTCGCCATCGGAGTAGCGGCCAGGCTCGGTGAGTTCCTTGATCAGGGGTGGGGTGAGCTTTCCCATGCCATGGAGGATACCACTGCAGCCCCTTGATTTGAACCCCGCCAACCCCTCACAGCCCCACACTCAACCCCACAATAGTTTCCGGACCGTCGCGAACGACCCCGAAGGCTAGCGATCAAAAATCCTTATTTATGTGATGGTTATGAGGATTTTTCGGGCCATGGCGAACGCCGACGAAGGGCGAAATGGCGGAGACGGAGGGATTCGAACCCTCGGTACCGAATTCTCAGTACGACGGTTTAGCAAACCGTTGGTTTCAGCCACTCACCCACGTCTCCAAACATGGCCTGAACGCCCGCTCGGGGCGGGACAGCGGCTAGGCGAATTGGCCTATAGCGGCGGCTTTCGCGCATGGCAACGGTCCTTGCCCAGGAAAAATTCGGTTGCCGCCGGAAGGGATGATTCGCTCCAGCCCGAAATCGACTCGGGTCGCCGTTCGTTCATTGCCGTTTCAGCTTGAAGGCCGATAATCTGCAGGATGGTGAAGAGCGGGCATTGCGGGGAGTTGCGGGCATGATCGGGACAGCGAGGCGGATGACGGTCCGTATGATGCGGGCTGCGGTGGTGGCCGCCGCCGTCGGGGGCGTGGCGCTGGCGCCGTTGGCGGCGCAGGCGCAGGTTCGCACGGTCGATCCCAACACCGCGATCGACGCCGATCTCGCGCCCGCACCGCAGCAGGGCAGCGCCCCCACAGATCCGGGCATCGATCCCACGGTCCAGGCCAGCAGCCCCCCTGCCGCGTCCGATCCCGCGCCGGTCACGTCGGGGATCACCGCAACGGGCGCGCCTGTCACGGCCAATTCGCCGCCCGCATCGCTCGCACCAGCCGAATCCTATCAGGAAGACGATCTGATCGGGGCGGCCGAGGGCGTGTTTGGCAAGGGGGCTGAAGGGCTGGCCGGCATGATCGAGAAGATCTTGAAGGACCAGGGACGGCCCAACGCCTATATCGCCGGGCGCGAAGCGTCGGGCGCCTTCGTCGTCGGGTTGCGCTACGGCTCGGGCACGCTCAATCACAAGGTGGAAGGGGCGCGCCAGGTTTACTGGACCGGGCCGTCGGTCGGCTTCGACGTCGGCGGCAACGCGGCCAACACCTTCGTCCTCGTCTATAATCTTTATGATTCGCAGGATCTTTATCACCGCTTCCCCGCGGCCGAAGGCACGGCCTATCTGGTCGGCGGCTTCACCGCCAGCTATCTGCGCTGGGGCAGCGTGGTGCTGATCCCCATCCGGCTGGGCGTCGGCTATCGGCTAGGCATCAACGCCGGCTATATGAAGTTCACCGAAAAGCGGAACTGGTTGCCCTTCTGAGGGCTACAGCAAGAGGCTGAGCTGCTCGCCGGCGTCTGCCGCCTCGTCCTGATCGAGATTGTGGATGCCAAGGCCCAGCAACCGCGCGCCCATGCGCAGCGGCAGTTGTGCCTGCAACAGCGCGCGTCCCGTCTCCGCCAGCAACGCGGGGGATCGCACGGCGGTGGCGAAGCTGCGCGACCGGGTGATGATGCGGAAATCGGCGAACTTTACCTTCAGCACCACGGTCCGGCCATAGGCGCCGCTCTTTTCGATCCGCCCCCACAGGCTCTGGGCGATGCGGTCGATCTCTGCCTCCAGCGCCTCCTCGGTACTGATGTCGTCGAAGAAGGTGTCCTCGACGCTCACTGACTTGCGTTCCTGCCGCGCATGCACGGGCCGGTCGTCCTCGCCCCGCGCCGCGCGATAATAGAAGGCGGCGGAACTGCCGAAATGCTGCTGCAGGAAGGATAGGTCCCGCGCGCGCAGGTCCGACCCCGTTTCAATCCCCAGCGCCTGCATCCGCCGAGCCGTGACCGGCCCGACGCCATGGATGCGGCGCACGGGCATGCGCGCCATGAAGTCCGCGCCCTCGACCGGCCGAACGACGCAGATGCCGTCGGGCTTGTTCTGGTCCGACGCCAGCTTGGCGATCAGCTTGTTGTAGGACACACCCGCCGACGCCGTCAGCCCGGTCTCCTCGCGGATCATCCGGCGGATTTCCTCCGCCACATGGGTGGCTGACGCGATCCCGGGCTTATTTGCCGTCACGTCCAGATAGGCTTCGTCCAGGGACAGAGGCTGGATCATGTCGGTGAAGCGGGCGAAAATCTCCCGCACATGGGCGGACACCGCGCGATAGACCTCGAACCGGGGCTTGACGAACAGCAGGTCGGGGCAGAGCCGCCGCGCCCGGGCGCCCGGCATTGCCGACTTCACCCCGAAGACGCGCGCCTCATAGCTGGCCGTCGCCACGACGCCGCGCGGGCCGCCGCCGCCGATCGCGATCGGCTTGCCCCTCAGCGTCGGGTCGTCGCGCTGCTCGACCGAAGCGTAGAAGGCATCCATGTCGATATGGATGATCTTGCGCGGGCCGGGCGGCGGAGAATCCATGGCGCGCCCTTATGGCACAGGGAGGAACGAAAGGGAAACGCTCGCCGGACCCTGGGATCAGGATTTCTTGTCCTTGAGCGACAACAGCGCGGCGAAGGGGCTCGCCTGCTCTTCGCTGATCACCCCCGCCTCCCGCAGATAGGCATCGGCCTTCCGCGACCGGGGATAGCGCGTCATGGCGAGCGCAACCGTCTCTGCCACTGCCTCGCCCATGTCGATGATCTGGCCGTCATAACCGATCGTGTCGGCATCGTCCGTACTGATCTCAAGTTCGTCGCTCTCCGCCTCCTGCTCCGTTTCGGGAACGAAGCGCAGCAGGAAATCGGTATCGATGCGCTCCGGCACCGGCAGCCCCGTCGCGACGCAGGGTTGCGCCAGTTCCGCGCGCACCCGTCCGCGCGCGACGATCGCGCCATTTTCATCGGTCAGCGCATAATCGGCCTCCAGCCGGTCGAGCGAGAGCAGGTTGAAGCGGCGGGCGAGTGCCTCGCGCTCGCCTGGCTCGGCCGTGATCGTCACCTGGGCATGGCGCGCGAGTTGGTCGACCCGGACTGGCCGGGAAAATTCGGGGGCGGGGGCGGCGGTCATCCCAGATCTCCGTTCATCAGCGCGTCCCGCGTGAGCGCGCCCAGCCGAATCCAGCGGGCGCGCAGCGCGGCTTCCACATGGGCAACGGCTTCAGGCGCGGGCGGGGCGCCGCGATACAGGTTGCGCTCGATCGCCGCACGCAGCTCCTCCCGGCCCGACAGCGCGTCCCGATAGGCCGACAGGCGGCCGCCCAGCGCGCTGACCATGCGACCGATATGCTTGCCCACGACCACGTCGCCAATGCCTTCCTGGCGCAGTTGGCCGTCCATGTCGTCGACGAACAGTTCGGTCAGCCACACGCTCTCCTGTGCCGCGCCCAGCTGTTCCAGCCGCATCAGCACCTGCGCCAATATGGCGACGATCATGTCGAAACGCCCGTCGATCGTGTCGGGCACATGGCCGTCCAGATACCAGTGGGGACGGCGGCCCTCATGCACGATGGCCGTGTATAGCGTCTGCATGGCGTCCTTGGGGTCGCTGCGCGCGAACAGGCGCTGGAAGAGGTTGGGCATGACGAGGCTGTTTCCCGGCTGAATCGATCAGGGGCCCTCTTGCCGGACCCCATGCATTTCCATATTGATCGCCGGGCCGCGCGATGCAATGGCGGCTTGTGATTTGAGGATTCCCGGGATCGGTCCCGGCAGGAGAAGTGCATGGCCCAGTTCAGCCGACAGTCCCGCAGCGGGCGGATCTTGCTTGGCGCGGGCCTTGCGGCGCTGCTGTTGGGCGCGTCGGGATGCACCCGCATCCGCACGCATCAGGGTTATCAGGTCGACAAGCTGCTGGTCGATTCGATCCAACCGGGCATCGACAATCGCGCATCGGTGGAAGGAACGCTGGGCCGGCCGAGCTTCACGGCGCAGTTCGGCGACCAGGACTGGTATTATGTGTCGCGCGACATGCGCGCGCTCGCCTTTTCCAATCCCAAGCCGGTTGCGCAGACGATCCTGCATGTCCAGTTCGATGCGGCGGGCAACGTCGTCGCGGTCGATCGCAAGGGGCTGGAGCAGGTCGCCAAGGTATCGCCATCGGGCGACGAGACGCCGACCCTTGGCCGTCACCGCAGCCTGTTCGACGAAATCTTCGGCAATATCGGCGCGGTGGGCGCTGGCGGAATGGGCGGGGCTGGCGCCGGCGGCGGCAGCAACACCGGTGGCGGCCCCAACGGCAGCTGACGGCCGGGGGCAGTCGCTATCGCGCATTTTTACGCGCCGCACCAATAGACCGACGGTCGAGCCGAACGGGCTAGACCCGAGTCTCTCCCGAATTTGCCGCCCTTGCCCATCAGGACGAGCAAAGGGAGGCCAGCTGGCTCGTTCCAAGTCTTTGTTATGATTGGGCGAGGCAATTAATCTTACTGTTTAATAAATAGAGACTCGCCTGCTGGCATGTTGAGGCATATGCTTAATTTTATGTCGATTGCGGTACACCTAAAGTAGTATTTCTTCCGCCGCACTGCGACAGGGACTTCTGAGGTCCTCGGAATTTCATAGCGTTAACAAATCCTTAGCGAGAGGCGGTAATACCCCCAAATTTCCGTTGGACTCTTCAGGACTCTCACGCCAAAAATATGCTAATGTTAACTTATTGAAACAAAAAGAAAGGGTCGCACTGCAGGCATCTTATTACTGGTCTTCCTTCCTTCGTTTAGGGCCTGCTAACGGAGGTGGAAGGGATCATGAGGGGACTACCCAATGGCTTACCCAGTCAATGTGCGTCTGTTGTGCGGTAATGCGATCGTTAGGGAAGGCTTGAGCCGGATCCTGATGGAACGGGATTTCAACGTTACACAATTTCCCAATATCGCCGCTGCGCTGCAATTGGTGGAGGTACCCGAAGAAGATACGGGACCCTCGCTGCTTCTGATAGACCATGGGACCGAAGAACTGGATGGGGACACCATGTCCGCCCTCCAACGGCGTTTCCCCTGTTCCTATGTCGTTCTATTATCCGACCGGTTCGATTTCCAGATCATGCTCAAGGCGTTCCGGTTGGGGGCATTGGGCTATATCGTGAAGGAAATCTCCTGCGACCGGCTTATTGCCACTCTCCGCCTTGTAGCAATGGGCGAACGGGTGCTGCCGCCGCAGCTTGCCGACGAACTGCAATCGCGGCCCAGCCTGGCTGACGCCCTGGAGGTGGAACGCCCGGTCGACGCGACCTGCCTGTCGGATCGTGAGCTGGAAATCCTGCGCTGGCTCATCATGGGATGCCCCAACAAGGTCATTTCCAAGCGGATGAGCATCAGCGAGGCAACAGTAAAGGTCCATGTGAAGGCCGTGCTGCGCAAGCTGCGCGTCAAGAACCGGACCCAGGCCGCGATCTGGGCGGCCAACCACGGCATGCGCGGTGGCGTTGTCGAGGTCGAACCTGAAATGCCGGTTGCCGTCACCATTCCCCATCCGGCGCAGTTGCCGCAGATGGAAATGACGGCTTCGCTCGGCCGCATCTGATTTTGTACCGACACAACTGACGTACGACTCTGGGCGGCCCGCCTTCTGGCGGGCCGACAGCAGAAGCTCTCGGGTCGGCGTCACGCGACGGGCTGGCCAATTCCCGTCCGCTTTCTCTTTCCTCGACCTTCAATCGTCGACGCTGCTGTACCGCACTGTGGAAAGCGGCGTGGTCTCAGGACTGCCGCACCGCGGATCAGGTGCCGCCTGGACCGTTTTCCAGCATCTTGCCAATCAACTTCACCAAAGTCTGCTCTTCGCGCGCCGTCAAGGACGCGACTTCCCGCTTGTGCATGTCGAGCACGAGAGGCCAGATCTTCCTGAACAGCGCCCGTCCCTCCTCGGTCGCCTGGACCACGACGGCCCGCCCGTCCTTGTCGGAAACTTCCCGGGTCATGAGCCCTTCGGACACGAACTGGTCGATGATCCGGCTGGCGCTTGTCTGATATATCGCGCTGTGGCGGCACACCTCATTGACGGAAATGCCGCTATGCCAGCACACGACCTGAAGCACGCGCCAGCGCGACATGGAAATACCGTGCTTATGCAGTTCCTGACGAAAGCGTGTCACCCAGCTGTCGGACAGCTTCACCACCAGATAGGGTAGAAACTGGTCCAGTTGGTAACCCTGCTCCGGATCCTCGCTGGGATCCGGCGTGCTAAGTTGATGCGCCTTGATCGGTTCAACCATCCTGATGACCGGACCTTCTTGATAGGTGAGTGCGGATGCTCGCTATGCCGTTCCTTTTTGTACGGGGCAACATGGCGCGCCGCGAAATGATCGATCCGTCCCAGCAGAAATCGATGCGTGCGATCACCTCCGCTGGATCCAGGGCCGAGATGGGGGAGCGCGCCAATCTGATTGACAGCCCCGAAAATATATGCAAATAGCTACATATATTATGCATATGCATATATTAATGGTCCTGATCGAGGATGGGAGAAGATATGACTGGTTTGCAATTCGGAGCGTTCATCACTCCCGTCGCGGCTCCTGGCGAAAGCGAGGAGCATGCAATCAAGGAATTTTTCTCGAGCTGCGAAGCCGCCCATGCCATGGGCTATCATTCTGTCTGGCTGACGGAGCATCACTTCTCCGATTACCACCCTGCGCCCGATCCGTTCATCATGCTGAGCCATGTCGCCGCGCGGTGCCCGGGCCTGGGATTGGGCACTGGCGTGCTGGTCACGCCCTGGCACCAGCCGCTGCGCCTCGCCGGCCAGATCGCCGCGCTCAGCAACGTCACCGACGCGCCGATCTTCATCGGGATGGGCCGCGGCAACGCGCCGATGGAATATGCCGCATTCGGCGTCGACATGAATTATGCCAAGGAGCAGTTCGCCGAGTGCTGGGACATTCTGCAACTTGCGATGAGCGGCGAGCGCTTTACCTACAAGGGCGAGCATCTGAGCGTTGACCGGGAAGTCGCCATTCATCCCAAGCCCAGGATGGACAAGGTGAAATTCTATGGCGCCGTGGGGCAACCGGCATCCAGCGGGCTGATGGGCGGCAAGGGCCTGGGGCTGATGACCAATGGCGTGGCGCCGCTCGACGTTCAGAAGTCGATCGTCGATCAATGGACTGCGGCGGCGCAGGACAAGGCTGGCTGTGCGGCCATGCCGAAAATCATAGCGCCCTTCACCGTCATCGCGGAAACCGACGAGAAGGCCGAGGAACTGGCGCTGCACTATCTTGGCGAGCAGATGAAGGCGCAACAGCGGCACTATGCGCTCGATCGCGACGTGCAGACCAAGATTCGCGGCTTCGAATATATGTCGGACGAGAATTTCAAGAAGATGTTCCGCCCTAGCGAGGAAATGGCGCGCGCGTTCATGCAGGCGAGCTTCGTGGGAATGGCGGAAACCGTCGCTGCCAAGGTGCGGGCGCTGGCCGACGTTGGCTTCGACTATTATCTCATCAACACCAATTTCCCCAACTGCCCGCACGACCTGCGTCGCGAGTGGCTTGGCCGCTTCATGGAAGAGGTGGTGCCATTGCTCGACCGCGAGCCGGCGCTGGTCGCTGCGGCTGAATGAAGCCGACCGGGCCGGGCAGCCGACCCTGACGAAACCGAAAGGAGCAGGGAACGGCCGCACGGCTGGGCGATCATCGCGGCGGAAAGATCGCCATGCGAAGGAAAACGGGCGGCTGACCTGTACGATCAGCGCCCGAGCGGGGCAGGGATAGAGCATCGTGCGCAAAATTGGGAAGCGGGTTTGCGCAAAAACGACGTGACAACAAAACTTATAACGCGCGACCCGCGTCCGATTTAACGCGGCGCGCCCTAGAACGCGGGAGCGGGGCGACGCCGGGCGCGCAGCTTGGTCTGCGACGGCGTTTCGCCGAAACGATCGCGATAGTCGCTTGCGAAGCGGCCGAGATGGCTGAAGCCCGCATCCATTCCTGCCGCCGCCACGTTGGTTTGTGGCGCGGAGAGGAGCTTTTCGCGAACAATGTCCAGCCGGACGTCGCGGAGCAGCTGCATCGGACTGGTCTGCCGGAACTCGCGGAAATGATTGAGCAGCGTCCGCTGGGGCACCTGGGCCGCGCGCGCAATCTCTTCCAGGCGCAAGGGAGCCGCATAATTGGACCGGATGAACCGCTCGGCCGCGTGCACGCTTGTAGGCACGGCATTGGACCCGGCGGGGCGGGACAGCACTCCCTGCCCGGATATGAGGAGATTGAGCAGCAGTTGCTCATAGCTTTCCGCAACGCTGGGGTCGCGCTGGATGATTTCCACCGTTGAAGGGCTGCGCAAGATGCTACGCATGAAGTCGACCCAAGGCTGCAATTTGGTCTGATGCAGGTCGATTTCCGGAGCCAACCTTGCCCGCCGCTGCCCCACATGAGCGTCAAGGAAATCCGCGTTGATCTTGACGATCAGCTGCTCGCAATCCTCGCTGACCTCGCCCTTGAAATCCTCTCCGGGGGCGATGCAGATACCCTTGCGCGCGTTGATCTCCGTTTCGATGCCATTTGTGAACATCCGCCCGGGCTGTTTTCGCAGCTTTCACAGCCTCCAGCGGTGATGCGTTTGGGCATAATCCGCGATCGCTTTGTTGCGGAATCTGGATGGGGAACCGTTTTCCAACGTACGCCCAACCACATCCTGCCGCTGGGCAAGCGGGCCTATAGCGATGAGGAGCGAGCGGAATGGCTCGCCCATCCCGAACGCGCCAAGCGCGCGCAGGAAGATTTCTGCGCTGCCCGCGATGAGCTCTGGAAGGCTGTCATTCTGTCCGATGATGCCCACGATTCGGATGAATTGCTCCAGCTTGCGCAGCGGCATCTGGAAGAGAATATCAAGGACCCGGCCCTGCGCGCCATGCTGACCCCTTCGCACGCATTCGGTTGCAAGCGCATGGGATCGAGCGATGACTTCTATCCTGCGCTCGAACAACCCAATGTCGAACTGGTGCCGCAGGCCGTCGTGCGGATCGAACCGGACGCGGCCGTGTCTGCCAGCGGGCGCCGCTTCGACGTCGACACGATCATTCTGGCGACCGGCTTCATTTTCGGCGGCAGCATCCTGCACAAGATCAAGCGCCGCGACGGACAGACGGTAGGCGAGTATCAGCAAGGCCGCCCGCGCGCTTTCCAATCCGTATCGGTCGCCGAATGCCCCAATCTGTTCCTGGTCGGTGGCGCAGGTCCGAACGGCATGACCTGGCGCGGCGTTTCCGCTGGCGAGATCGTCACCGGCTATGCCCTGGACGCGATGCGGTACATGGATGCGCATGGCATCCGCGCCATGCAAGTGAAGGAAGAGCGGGAGGTCGCCTGGAAGCGTGAAGCCGACGAGAGGCTGGCAAGCGCGCCGATCGTCGCGGGTGGATGCGTCAACTATTATCAGGACAGCCACGGCTATAACAAGGCCGCATGGCCGGGCACGCTACGGAGCATGGAGCAGGCGCTCGCCCACTTCCCGGCTGACGCTTACGAGGTGGTCGGGGTGGGCCATTCGCTCGATGGCGACGCCGAGTTCGCTCGGGTCGAGGACTAATATCTGATCCGATGGACAGGAGACTCGACAGCATCGGTCATTCGGCCGTCGCCGCTGGCTGGGCGCGCGCCGGCGCAGGAGGGGGAATGGGCTTCCTCCGGCTGATGCTGGCGGCCGTCTATGCTCTGGTGGGTCTGCCGCTGGCCGCGGGTGGCTGCGTGCTGCTGTTCGCCGGCGGGACTCCTTATTACCTCGTTGCCGGGCTGATCTACGTCGCGGTCGCCATCTGCGTCGCCCTTCGCCGGGGGCGCGCGGCGATGCTCTACGCGCTTCTGCTGGCCGGCACCCTGATCTGGTCGATCGCGGAGGTGGGGCTGGACTTTTGGGGCCTGCTGCCTCGCCTGCCGCTGCCGCTGGCGCTCGGCATTCCGCTCCTGGTCCCGCCGATCGCCCGCCGTTTGCCGCCGGCGCGCAGCGGCAACCGCGCGTTGGCGGCAACAGTCATCGCCGCGTCGCTGGCGCTGCTGGCCGCGCTTCCCTCGACGGTCTTCAACCCGGCTGGCGCGCTGCCTGCCTCGCTGGCGCCAGCCGTCAACGGGTTCCAATGGCAAAGCTATGGCGGCGATGCT
>DATEDR010000047.1:0-4075 GCA_035281605.1 Sphingobium sp. | reverse complement strand
GTCGTGCTCTGGCTGACATTGCCCGGGTCGGACGCGCCCGTGACGAGACCGTTCTGGCCCTGCACCAGCGCACGCCATTCACCCGTGCCGTCGGCATTGAAGCGCGCGACATAGAGCGTGCCGTAATCCAGCAGGTCGGTGTTGGCGGCGCGGTTGGACGCGCTGTAGGCGCGGTCGGGAACGAATTTGTAGATGCAGCCCGGCGTGCCGTCGTCACCCATGTAGAAGGCGACCCGGCGGTCGCTGTTCGTCATGTGCGCGACATTTTCATGATCGAATCGGCCCATCGCGGTGCGCTTGGTCGGAACGGCCAGCTCCTGATAGGGATCGATTTCGACGACCCAGCCATAATTCTGCGCGGGCTGCGTCGGATCGAGATAATTGTCGGTCGATTCTTCGCAGGTCAGGTAGGTCCCCCAAGGGGTTCGGCCCGACGAGCAGTTGTTCAACATGCCCTTGATCGTGCCCGACAGCTGGCCGGCGGCTGGACCGCCCGCGCGATAGCTGGAATTGCCCGTATAGCGCTTGTTGAAGCGTGATCCGGCCTTAACCGCCCACTTGCCGTCCGCGCCCTTGGCGACTTCGACGACCGAGATGCCGACCGCCGACAGAGCCAGCGCCTTCTGGTCCGCCGTCGCGGTGGCGGCATTATAACTGCCAGAGAAAAGGATATTATAGTCGGGCAGTTCATGGTTGATCGCGAGCAGGCCGCCGGTATTGGCGTCGGTGCCGGACAGATCGAAATATTCCATCCCGTCATGATTGCCGCCGGCCCATTTTTCGGCATCAGCCGGGGTCGGATAGCTGCCCGAATAGGGCGTGCCGGCCTCGACCGAATCGCCCGCCTTCAGCAGCACGTCGACGGTGTAACCGGTCGGCACGGTCACGGTGTCGTTCTGGTTGGCCGCTACCGAGGCGAAGGTGATGGCATAGCTGGCGGCCGGGGTCGGCGTGGGGCTAGGCGAAGGGGACGGCGAGGGAGAAGCCGAATCATCGTCGTCGCCGCAGGCCGCAAGCGCGCCCATCAGGGGCAGCATGGACAGGCCCAGAAGACCATTCTTCAGCACGGAGCGGCGCGCCGGATTGGCAGCAACGATCGCTTCCAGACAAGTGTCGCCAGCGACGATCTTTGGCTCGGCATCGCGAAAAGGCGCGCGCGCCTCGTCAGTAAGATGAGACATGAAATACCCCTAGTGCAGATCAGGCTGTCGGCAGGAGGCCGCGCCCTTGGCCCCGGGGGTTGGCACAGGAGCGTGTAATCAGGGCTGCATTTCAAAGGCATACGAATGAAATGCACGTGACGGTTCGGTGACAGGCATGGCCGCCGCGTTACAGCAGGGCGTTCACCTGCTCGACGAAGCGCAATACGGAAATCGGCTTGGACACATAGGCCTGCGCGCCGGCGTCCCGCAGCCGGTCCTCGTCGCCCTTTCCGGCATAGGCGGTGACGGCCATGATCGGCACCGATTTGAGCCGGGGGTCGCGCTTAAGCGAGATGATAAGGTCCAAGCCGCTGACATGGGGCAGGTGAATATCGGTGATCACCAGGTCAGGACCGAACGCCAGCGCCTGAGCGACCACATCCCGCCCGTCCCGCAACGGCAGCACTTCATGCCCATGCGCGCGCAGCAGATCGCAAAAAAGTTTGAGATTGAGTTCGTTGTCCTCGACAACGAGCACGCGCTTTGTCACCAGTCACCCGCGTTTCCATGAGACGCACAGGAAAGTGCACCATTAAGCCCGCCCACGCCCGAGAATCAATCATGCGTCCCCAATGTTCCGATGGCAAGCCGGATAGTCCCGCCGATGAATCCGATCCGGCGACGCTGGCCCTGCTCGCGCTCGCCTGGACGCTGGCCGACGAACGCCGCGCCGACCGGCTGCTGGCGCTGACCGGCCTGGACGCCGGTGCGCTGCGGGCAGGGATCGACAACCCGCGGGTGCTGGGCGCGGTGCTGGATTTCCTGGCCGATCATGAGCCCGACCTGATCGCCTGCGCCGAGGCGATCGACGCCACCCCCGCCACGCTTATCGCCGCCAGGGAATTGCTCCGCCGATGAACCGACCGCTCATCATCACCGACTGCGACGAAGTGCTGCTGCATATGGTCGTTCCCTTCCGCGAATGGCTGGACGAGCATCATGACGTCCATTTCGACATGAGGGAACGCGGGTTCACCGAGGCGCTGCGCCACAAGGACAGCGGGGTCCCGCTGGAACGCAAGCTGGTGTGGCAACTGCTGATCGGCTTTTTCGACACGGAAATGCACCGGCAGACGCCCATCGCCGGCGCGGTGGAAGCGCTGGGCCGGCTCTCGCGGATCGCCGACATCGTCGTCCTCACCAATATCGGCGAGCGGCATCATCAGCTGCGCGTCGAGCAGCTGGCGACGCATGGCCTCGACCTTCCGGTCCATTGGAATGGGGGGCCGAAGGGCGCGCCGCTGGCCGCGATCGTCGCCCAGCGAAAGCCCTCGGTGACGCTGTTCATCGATGATCTCGCGGAACATCATGAATCGGTCGCTGACCATGCGCCGGAAGTCTGGCGGCTGCACATGGTCGGCGAACCGGAAATCGCCAACGACATCCCCGCCGCGCCCCTTGCCCATGCGCGAATCGACGACTGGGCCGAAGCCGAAGCGTGGATCGCCGAGCGACTTGCCCAAGGGCCTGCGCCTTCCCCAACCCCTCACTCCCATGGAGACCATGCATGAGTATTGAAGCCCGTCTTGCCGAACTCGGCATCACCCTGCCCGAACCGAGCATCCCCGTCGCCGCCTATGTCCCGACAGTCGAGGTGAACGGCATGCTGCATGTTTCCGGCCAGGTTTCGCGCACGGACGGCCAGTTGATGACGGGCCGGATCGGCGAAGATCGCGACCTGGACTATGGTATTCAGGCCGCGCGAGCCTGCGGCCTTCACCTGCTCGCCCATATCAGGGCGGCGCTGGGCAGCCTCGACCGGGTGGAGCGGATCGTGAAGCTGGGCGCCTTCATCAACAGCGCGGCGACCTTTACCGACCAGCCGAAGGTCGCGGACGGCGCCACCGATCTGATGATCGCGGTTTTCGGCGAGGCGGGCAAACACGCCCGCAGCGCCGTGGGCGTCCCCGTGTTGCCGCTGGGCGCGGCGGTAGAGATCGACGCGGTCGTCCTTGTCCGGCCCGCGGCCTGATCGCCTTTTCTTCCTGACCGCCCGGCCGTTCGCCCATCGGGGGTTGCATGGGGCCGGGGTCAGCGAAAACGGGATGGCGGCGTTTCGCGCCGCCATCGCCGCGGGGTTCGGCATCGAATGCGACGTGCGATCGAGCAGCGACGGCGTGGCGCTGCTGTTCCACGATGAGGCCCTGCCGCGCATGACCGGGGCGTACGGAGACGTGGGCGACAAGGACGTCCACGCGCTGGATGGGTTGCGGCTGCCGGATGGCGGCGCCATTCCGCAGCTCGAGGCGCTGCTTGCGCTCGGCAAGGGCGAAGTCCCCTTACTCATCGAGATCAAGGCGGAAGGACGCGTCGTCGGTGCGACCTGCGCCGCAGTGGCTCGCGACCTGGCACGGCATCCCGACGCCTTGGCGGCGGTGATGTCCTTCAATCCGCTGGCCCTGCGCTGGTTCGCGCGGCACAGCCCGCAGGTCCCACGCGGTCTGGTCGTGACGGAACAGAACAGGCGCGGCTGGGGCGGCGCGATCCGGCGCAGCCTTGCACTTTGGGCTGCCAGACCCGATTTTGTCGCTTGTGACATTCGCGACCTGCCTTCCCCCCTGTCGACGCGCGCGCGCCGCCGAGGGCTGCCCGTGCTGACATGGACCGTGCGCAGCGAGGCGGACCGGGCGCGCGCCGCGGCCCATGCCGACCAGATCATCTACGAGGTCCCAAAGGGATGAGCGGCGAGCCGATCGTCGCGCGCGTCGCGCAAGGCGTGGCGAGCTTTTCCGCCGAGGACTGGGACCGCTGCGCGGTCGCGAAGCGCGACGGCAGGTCGCGAATGTCATAGGCGAGGAAATCGGGCCTGGCCCGCCAGAGTGAGAGGTGCCGCGCGAACCAGCGCAGGGCCAGCGGATTGAAGGACATCACCG
>DATEDR010000046.1:0-2649 GCA_035281605.1 Sphingobium sp. | reverse complement strand
ATCCAGAGATCGCCCCAGCGGAGCATCTGGATCAGCGGCAGATACAGGTCCAGCCCCGTCGCCGTCAGCCGATATTCGAACCGGGGCGGGTTGTTCTGATAGGGCTGTTTTTCCAACATTCCCGTCGCCACCAGATTGGTGAGCCGGTTCGCCAGGATATTGGGCGCGATCGCGAGTGCATCCTGAAACTGGTCATATCGCTTCACGCCGAAAAAACATTCGCGCAGGATGAGGAAGGACCAGCGGTCGGCCAGGATGGCGACGGTGCGCGACACCGACGAGGGACGGCCCTGTTCGAAGGCGCCCGCCTTGCTCGACCGCCGTCGCTGGGGCAGATCGGGCGAGGGAGACCGGCCCGCGCCGGGACCGTCATGATAGCGGACTTCGCGCGCGGTGACGGGTTCCTTGCATTCGGAGCAGACCGTCTGCGGCCGAAAGGCATGACCGCATGTGCGGTGATGCAGCCGTAATGGCGGTGCATCCTCGCCTGTCAGATGGTCGTCGCCGAACCGCATCAGCGCCAGCATGACCAGATAGAGGTCCAGGCCACGCTCCGTCAGCCGATAATCGAAACGCCCGCCCGGCGTCGCGACCCGCTGCAATATCCCGGCGTCGATCAGGCGGGTCAGCCGATCGCTCAATGTGCTGCGGGGGCAGTGCAGCACGGCCTGAATCTGGTCGAACCGCCGCGCGCCCATGTAGAATTCCCGCAGCACCAGGAAGGACCAGGCATCCGACAATATGTCGAGCGTTCGGGCAACGGAGCAATTTCGGACCAGCTGGGACGCAGGCAATTACTTCACCTCATTTCCGTCGCGGGATGCGAAGGCGCCGTATCGGCGATGCAATGCCTTCGCGTCCGACAGACGCTATATGTGCAGGCGGCAGGGTCTGCGCAACGTCGCTCAGCCCTGCCGGCCCAGCCTTTCGATCACCATCGCGATGCCCTGACCGCCGCCGATGCACATGGTGATGAGGGCATGGCGGCCACCGGTGCGCTCCAGCTCGTAGAGCGCCTTGACGGTCAGGATCGCGCCGGTCGCGCCGACCGGATGGCCAAGCGCAATGCCAGAGCCGTTCGGGTTGACCTTTTCCGGGGGGAAGGCCAGCGCGTCCGCCACCGCGCAGGCCTGCGCCGCGAAGGCTTCGTTCGATTCGATCACATCGATCTGGTCGATCGAGAGCCCCGCTTTTTCCAGCGCGATCGGAACCGCCTTTATCGGGCCGATGCCCATGCGGTCGGGCTGCACCCCCGCATGGCCCCAGCCGATGATGCGCGCCCATGGTTTCAGGCCCGTCCGCGCAACGCCCGCCTCCGACGCCAGCACCGCCGCCGCCGCGCCGTCATTGATGCCTGAAGCGTTTCCGGCGGTGACGCTGCCGTCCTTCTGGAAAACGGGACGCAGCGTCGCAAGGCCCGCCACGTCCGTGTCGGCGCGGACATGCTCGTCGGTGTCGAACAGGCGCGTGCCCTTCTTGGCCTTGACCTCGACGGGCAGGATCTGTTCGGCGAAACGCCCTTCCGACTGGGCGAGGGTGGCGCGGCGATGGCTTTCCGCCGCCAGTTCATCCTGCCTTTCGCGCGTGATGCCATAATCGCTGGCGACATTTTCGGCCGTTATGCCCATATGCATGCCCTCGAACGGGTCGCTGAGCACCGTCAGCAGCGCGTCCGTCATCTGGACATCGCCCATCTTCTGTCCGAAGCGGGCGGCGCTGACGATATGGGGGGCGCGCGACATGGACTCCGCGCCGCCCGCGACGGCGATGTCGCAATCGCCCGTCGAGAGCATCTGCGCGGCGGAGATGATCGCCTGAAGGCCCGATCCGCACAGGCGGTTGAGCGTCAGTGCGGGCACCCCGACCGGCAAGCCCGCATTGATCGCGGCGACGCGCGCCAGATAGGCATCCTTCGCCGTGCTGGGGATGACATTGCCCATGACCACATGGCCGACCTGATCAGGCGCGGCATTGCCGCGTTTCAGGGCTTCGGCAATCACCGCCGCGCCCAGCTGGGCGGGCGGGATGTCCTTGAGGCTGCCGCCGAAATCGCCAATGGCGGTCCGCGCGGCGGAAATAATATAGATCGGCGTCATAAAATCCTCGAAATCTTCAGTTCGTTCATGGTTCTCAGACCATCGCGAAACCGCCGTTGATGCTGAAGGTCTGGCCGGTGATCCAGCTTGCGCCTTCCGAAGCGAGGAATGCCACCATCGGCGCCACGTCGCCGGGCTGGCCGATGCGCTTCAGCGGATAATTCTTCACCATCTTGGGCATCATTTCCTCCAGCCATTTGGGGTCGGAATGGGCCGACTGGATCATGCCCAGCGTGATGGCGTTGCAGGTGATGTCGTAGCGGCCGAATTCCTTCGCCAGCGACTTGATGAGTGCGATCGTGCCGGCGCGAGCCGCTGCCGCCATGGACAGGTTCGCTTCCCCCACCCGCGAACTGTCGCCGCCCAGCGAGATGATGCGTCCGCCCTTGCCCGCATCGACCATATAGGGCAGCGCCGCGCGCGAGGTATAGACGGTCGCCAGCATGCCGATGTCGATATGGCGCTGCCACTGTTCGTCGGTGGTTTCCAGGAAGCGGGCGCGCTGGGCGACGCCGGCATTGTTGACGACGATGTCGATGCCGCCGAAGGTCTT
>DATEDR010000045.1:0-4472 GCA_035281605.1 Sphingobium sp. | reverse complement strand
GCACAAATTTCTTACATGGTTACGTAAGGACATTGTGAGGATGGCTTGATTTAACCGAGTGTCCGACGCCTAAAAACCGCCAGAACCCGGGGCCGCCGCCCACATGTCCCTTCATCATACTGACAATGTCAAAGAGCCGACAACTTTAGAGGGACAGCTATTCTTCCTCGAAACTTCTTCCGAGGGAGGTGCGTCCCATCTATGTTGGCGACCGTCCGTTTCGCTGCCTCAGAGGCGTCGTTCCGTCCGGTGAGGCGGCATATATGGAGGGCTTCCCGGACCGTCAAACACTTTTTGCACTTTTGTTTCAGAAATTTTTGGAGGTTGGTGGATAGAGGCTTTTCACGCGCCATGACGCGCAAGGGGTGAAGGCGAAGATGGGTTTGCAGGATGCCGACGCGAATGATGCGGGTTTCGCCGCGCGTATAAGGAGCGCCCTCTTCTGGCGCTCGGGAAGTCAGATCGTGTCGCAGATCATCAGCTGGGTGGTGACGCTAGCGGTCATCCGCCTGCTCGATCCGGCCGATTACGGCCTGTTCGCGATGACTCAGGTCATCCTGAACTTCGCGACCTTTCTGAACGGCTACGGCCTGGTGAGCGCGCTCGTTCAGTCGTCGACGCTCGATTCGCACCGATTGCGGCAGGCTTTCGGCATCATGCTGCTGCTGAACGGTGGGCTCGCGCTGGCGCAGCTGCTGATCGCCCCCCTTGCAGCGGACTATTATGACCAGCCGATGGTCGCCGACCTGCTGCGGGTCCAGGCGCTGCTCTATCTGTCGACGCCCTTCATTTCGATACCTGAAGCATTGATGGGCCGAGCGCTCGATTTCCGCAGGCCGGCGCTCGTCAACCTCATAGCGGCGGCGGCTTCAGCGGCGGTTGCGCTGGCGGGCGCTCTGTCGGGGTGGGGCGTATGGACGCTGGTGTTCGCGCCCATGGCCGGCTTCTGGGTGAAGGCGGTGGGCTATATCGTCGCGACCGGCTTCCGCCCGATTCCCAGCTTTGATTTCCGCGGCACGAGCGCGATGGTCGCCTACGGCGCGTCGCTGCTGGGCGGCCAGCTTTTCTGGATCGTGCAGAGCCAGGCGGACGTCTTCATCGGCGGCCGCATGCTGGAGCCCCATCAGCTCGGCCTCTACGCCGAAGCATTGTTCCTGACGCAGATCTTCGTGTCCAAGTTCATTCCGCCGCTCAACGACGTCGCCTTCCCCGCCTATGCGCGGATGCAGGACGACCCAAGCCGAATCGCCTGGTCCTTTTGCAAGGCGGTGCGGCTGTTGCTGCTGATTTCCTGCCCGGTCTATCTGGGCATGGCGGTCACGGCCGAGCCCCTGGTCGAAACGCTGTTCGGGGAAAAATGGCTGGAGATGGCGCCGTTCGTGTCGATCCTTGCCCTGGCCATGCCCTTCATGACGCTGCAAGTGATGTTCGCTCCGGTCAGCAATGCACTGGGTCGACCGGGGACGACGGCCCGAATCGCGGCGGCAGGCGCCGTGCTGATGCCCATCGCCTTCCTGATCGGGATCCGCTTCGGCGCGATCGGGCTGGCCTGGGCATGGCTCTGCGCCTTTCCCCTGCTGACGGCGATCACCGCGCGCATTGCCGGCAGGCCGATGGGCTTGCGGCTCGTTGACCTGGTTCGCGCCGCCGCGCCTGCAATGGGCTGCTCGATGCTGATGGCCGCGGCGGTGATGGCAATCGATTCGGTCCTGCCGCCCCTCCCCGCGCTGGCACGGCTGGCGGTACTGGTGCCGGCAGGAGCATTGGCGTTTCTGACCGCGCTGATGCTGTGCGCGCGCGGGACGCTCATGGAACTGGTGAACCTGGTGATCAGGCGGGTGCCCTCGCCTGCCTCGGCTTGAGCGATCAGGTCGACTGGATATAATCGCGCAGCGCCGCCGCTTCCGATTCGATGCTGTCGATGCGGAACTTGACCAGATCCCCGATCGACACCAACCCGGTCAGCGTGCCATCGACAACCACCGGCAGGTGACGCACCCGCTTCTTTGTCATCAGCGAAAGACAGTGGATAACCGGGGTCTTGTCGTCCGTGGTGATGGCGGGCGCCGTCATCACATCCCCGACCGGGCGATCGAGCACCGCCGCGCCCTCGCGCGCGATGTGGTGGACAAGATCGCGCTCTGAAAAAACCCCCACCACTTGTCCGTCATCCACTACCGGGACGCAGCCGATCCGCCGCTCGGACAATAATCGAACCACCGACAGCACAGTGTCGTCGGACCGGACCTGAATGACTTCGCGTCCCTTACCTTGAAGAATCGCGGTGATCGTCATGCCCCGTCTCCTTGTCCGTTGGACTTTATGTCTCCGTCTCTTGATGATCCCACTTTCGCACCCCAAAGGAAAGGGATGAGCGACAAGAAAGCCCTGGATGATCCGCAGATTGCGTCGATCGCCTGGACGCGATTCCGGCGGATCATGCTGTGGATGGCATTGACGGGCGCAGGCTGCGTGGGCATCGCCCTGCTCGTCCTCCATTGGTGGGCGGGCCGCATGCCGTTCCATATGATCGTGGCAACCATCCTCGGCGTGTGGCTGACCTTCATGCTGGGCACTGGGCTGATGGCGCTGGCATTCCTGTCGAGCGGCACCGGTCACGATCAACAGGTCATCGACCCTTTGAAAGACGAGGCTTCCAGTGAAGACGAATGAAGACAGGGGCGAAATCGTCCTGCGGGTCGTACCGCGCCTTACCGAAATCAACGCCAACGGCCATATATTCGGCGGGTGGATATTGTCGCAGATGGACATGGCCGGCGGCATCGTCGCGGGGCGGATAGCGCAAGGGGCAGTCGCCACCGTGGCCATCGAAAGCATGAAGTTCATCTCGCCCATGCTGGTGGGCGATATCGTCACCGTTTACGCACGCGAGGAACGGCGCGGCCGAACATCGCTCGGCATTCGGGTCGACGTCGTCGCCACCCGCGGCAGGATGCAGGAGCAGATCGATGTCACCAGCGGACTGTTCACCTTCGTAGCGCTGGACGAGGAGCATCGACCGCGCCCTCTGCCCTGACGAGACAGGTGGTCGCGCGGATTCCGTGGTCGAGTTGCGCGGCGCGCCGAACGCTTCAGCTGCCGGCCATCGCCCGCCTACCTGAGGGAGGCCGCAGCACAAAAAAGGGATGGCGTCTATCCGCCATCCCTTTTTTTGAGGTAGCCGCCGAAATGTTCGGCGGGCAGGCCCTTATTCGGCAGCTTCGGCGGCGGGACGCGCGCGGCGGGTGCGCTTGCGCGGCGCTTCCTCGGCGGCGGGCTCGCTGTCATTGTCGGCGCGGCCGATCGACGGCGGCAGGACCGCCAGGTCCAGACCTTCGGCGCCTTCCGACTTGGCCGCATCCGCTTTGCGCGGGCGGCCGCGCCGTGGACGGGGCGCTTCGGCAACGGCTTCGGCCGCAGTCTCGATCACGGGCGCTGCCGGCGCCGCAGTAACTTCTGCTGCGGGCTGCTCGGCGGCTTCCTGGGAAGCAGGATGATCGCGGCGCGGGCGGTCGCGGCGGTTGCGATTGTCGCGGCCGTCCCGACCTTCGCGGCTATCTCGATGCTCGCCGCGCTGCTCGCGCGTGTCGCGGCCCTCCCGCTGTTCATCGCGACGGCGATCGCCGTCATAAGCGCGCTCCGCCTGTGGCTGCTCGCCGCGGCTGTCCTCGCCCGCATCGTCGGATGCGTCGAATTCGTCGCCCTCATAATCGAAATTGTCGTCCGGACGGCGGAAGCGCTGATGCTGGGGCTGCTGCTCTTCCTGCCGGGCACGATTGTCGGCCAGGACACGGAAATAATGATCGGCGAACTGCAGATAATATTCCGCGTTCACCCGGTCGCCGGCCATCTGCGCATCGCGCGCCATGTTCCTGTATTTTTCAAGAAGCTGGGCCGCATTGCCGCGTGCGCGATTATCAATCCGGTTGCCGTTATCACCGCCGCCCCGGTTGCCACCTTGCGGACGTCCATTATTGTTCCGGCCGCGATTACGGCGACCGGCCTGCCTGTTGTTGATCAAGAGCTGATCCTTGCGTTCACTTTACCAACATTCACTGAAATCATTGTTCAGCCGCCATCCTAAAACACCGCCTGCTCATCAGGCCGGGTAGGGCTCCGCCGGGCAGGGGCCGCGCGAGTGCCCTTGCCCTTACACTGCCAGAGGCGCCTGCACAGCAGCGCCGTCGTGACTTAGAAGGAGCGGGAAAACGGCCTCTTCCTGTCGTGGCCCCACGGGGCATATCCTCGAGATAGTGCCGTCCCTAAAATCCATGTAGTGGCTTTGAAGTCATAAACCAAGCGAATTTCGCTTGGATCCCGGCAAATCCCTGTGTCGCTCAGGCCGCGCCCCTGCGAGTCGCGACAAGGCAACGGTCATGCCCCGCCAGGTCGCGGCGAACGGCGACGCTAAGTCCCTGATCACAAAGCAGATCGGAGACGCTATTACGCTGGTCATAGCCGATCTCGATCGC
>DATEDR010000044.1:0-2304 GCA_035281605.1 Sphingobium sp. | reverse complement strand
CTATGGGCTGACGGGCGGCTTTTATTATGCCCGGCTGGGCTTCCATTTCTGACCGCAAGGAAGCAGCATGACCGCTCAATCATTCATCGTCGGGCGCAGGGGGATCGCGCTGAGCGCCGGCATCCTCCTGCTTGCGGCGATCGCCGCATTCTTCCTGCTTCGGCCGGGCGGCCGGGCGGAGGATGTGCCTGTCCTGCGCGTGGGTAACCAGAAAGGAACCACGCGCGCGCTGCTGGAAGCGTCCGGCGTTCTCAAGGGTCTGCCCTATCGCATCGAATGGTCCGAATTTCCGGCCGCGCAGCATCTGCTGGAGGCGCTGACCGCTAACGCCACCGATGTGGGGTTCGTGGGCGACGCGCCGTTCCTCTTTTCCTATGCCGGCGGATCGCCGCTGAAGGTGATATCGGTCGCGTCGCTGGGCAATGACGGTTCGTCGGTGGCGATCCTGGTGCCAAGGGATTCGCCCATCCGGTCGGTTCGCGACCTGAAGGGCAGGAAAGTCGCGACCGGCAAGATTTCGGTCGGCCATTATCTGTTGCTGCGCGCCCTGGAAAAGCAGGGCGTTTCCGCGCAGGATGTGCATGCGGTCTTCCTGGCGCCCAATGATGCGCTCAGCGCCTTTTCCGCCGGTTCGATCGATGCCTGGGCGACCTGGGCGCCCTTTCTGGATGCGGCGCTGTTGCAGGGCAAGGCCCGTGTGCTGGTGGATGGCCAGGGGCTGGTGACCGGCTATGGCTATCATGTCGCGACGCCGGACGCGATCCGGCATAAGGCCGATCTGCTCCGCGATTTCGACGAACGCATTGCGCGCGCCTATCGCTGGGCCAATGCGCATGAACGGGACTATGGCGAGGCGCTGGCCAAGGCCACCAGCCTGCCGCCCGAAGTCGCGTTCGCCTATGCCCGGCGCAACAATCCCCACAGCGTCGCGTTCAGCGACAGGCTGGTGGACGATGCAAGGCAGGTGGCCGGCACGATTGCCAGGGGAGAGGATGCGCGGCGCTCCGACAGGGATGTGCGGAATGCGTTCGCCCCGCAATTCTTCGCCCGATAGCTATGGCTTGGCATGCCTTGCGGCGTAACGCCTAGCCGCAATCTCGGCCCCTTCCCGCAGCAACGGGCCGAGACGCCAGAAATCGCTCAAATGCCCCTGCTCTGGATCGGCTGGCCGGTCCCATCCATAATCATGGCGCAGTCGTCCGACATGCCCGGATTTCAGGATAACCTCGGGCGCGGCCGTCGCCGCCGCATGCTGGTCGGGATCGACATAGATTGCGTCGGCCGCGCAATATAGTTCGCACATATAGCAGGTCTGGCACTGGTCGATGCGGGCGATGACCGGAGCGCCGTCCTCGCCCGCATCGAACACATGGGTGGGACAGGCGGCTATGCAATCCAAGCAGCCGGTGCAGCGATCTTCGAAAATATGGGCAATCATGCGGCAGCCTCGGTCAATGATATGGGGTGGGGCGCGTCGAACCGGGTCCAAATCCGGTCCAGCCCGCCTGCCAGCAATCGCTGCCCGAGCGCGGGGTCGATGCCCGGCGTGTCCGTGCGCATGTGCAAGCCGCGGCTTTCCCTGCGGGTGAGCGCCGCTGCGCCCACCCAGCGGGCGGACGCGATCATGGCGGCCTGTTCGCGCAGATGGACGCGCGCCAGTCCAGTCGCATGACCGTGATCCGCCAGATCGCGCCATAACGCATCCAGCCGGGCCTGAGCGAGGGTCAATCTGGCTTCGCTGCGCCAGAGCGTGCCGTCGAAATCGACCGTGCAGGCCTGAACGGCGGAAATGACAGAAGAAAGGTCAATCGGCTTGACCTGCGCGGTGGGGCGAAGACCGGCGCGCCCGGCCGGATGGGGCCGCGTTGTACCGCGCCTTCCTTGCTGCAGGGCGGCGCGAGCCGCGGCCTCGCCCGCTATGCGGCCGGAGGTCAGTGCCCATGCGGCATTTTGCGCGCCGCCGCCGCTGGTCGCGCCCGCCACCAGTTCGCGGGTGGCGCAATCGCCTGCCGCATGGAGTCCTGCTATGCTCGTCCGGCACTCAGCGTCGATGACCTGCAGGCCGCCAGTGCCGCGGATCGTGCCCTCGCCGAACAGGCGGATCGGGAAGCGGTGTTCGAACAGGTCAATCCCGCGCCGCTCGAACGGCGTCAGCGAAGCTGGCTGGATGCGGCGCAAATATTGTTTCAACTGGGCGGGCGCATCGCTCAGTTCTGCCAGAACAGGTCCCTCCAGCATCGCCTTGGCCAGCGCCTTCAGATGCGCGCCCTCGCCGCTCATCGGCGGCGGCACATCCAGTTCGCG
>DATEDR010000043.1:0-8558 GCA_035281605.1 Sphingobium sp. | reverse complement strand
CCACATAGGGCTCGGCATGGCCGGTCAGAAAGGCGATGAAGATCGGCCAGCTGAGCGCGCAGGAAACAAACAGCGCGCCGGTGGTGAGGATCTTCGCGGGCAGCTTGCCCAGGGCCTGGTTGCCAAGCCCGGCGATGACAGCCGCCAGCAGCGGGAGAAGGACGATAAGCTGGATCATGTCAGGCTTAGCCCTTCATCCGGTTGACATCGTCGACGGCGATGGTGCCGCGACCACGGAAATAGATGACGAGGATGGCGAGGCCGATGGCCGCCTCACCCGCCGCGACGGTCAGCACGAACATCGAGAAGACCTGCCCCACCAGATCGCCCAGAAAAGCGCTGAAGGCGACAAAGTTGATGTTCACGCTCAACAGGATCAGCTCGATCGCCATCAGGATGATGATGACATTCTTGCGGTTGATGAAAATGCCGAGCACCCCCATCACGAACAGGATCGCGCTGACCACCAGATAATGCTGAAGGCCGATCATGCTTTTGCCTCCATGAAAGACTTCCGTTCGCCCTGAGCGAAGTCGAAGGGCTCGACCGAGCGTAGCGAGGTCACTTCGCTTCGCTCAGTGGAAGGCTTCGACAGGCTCAGCCCGAACGGGGTTGGGATAGTACGGCCGATCACAGCTCCACCCCCTGCCCCACGGGTTGATTGACGTTGCGGACCGCATCCTGCGGACGGCGGCGATTCTGCTTCGCGACATTCTGGCCACGCACGCCGCCGCGGGCCCGATGGGTCAGCACGATGGCGCCGATCATCGCGACCAGCAGGACGATGCCCGCCGCCTCGAACAGGAAGATGTAGCGGGTGTAAAGCAGCCCGCCGATCGCCTGGATATTGCTCAATTCCGGGTTCGCCGGAGCCGCGCGCTGCGCCAGTTCGATCGGCCCGGCGCTCCAGATGCCGATGCCCAGCACGATCTCGGCCAGCAGCAGCAGCGCGATCAGCATGCCGAACGGCAGATAATCGACAAACCCGGCGCGCAGCTCGGCGAAGTCGATGTCCAGCATCATGACGACGAACAGGAACAGCACGGCGACCGCGCCGACATAGACGATGATCAGCAGCATCGCGATGAACTCGGCGCCCAGCAGCACCATCAGGCCCGCAGCGTTGAAGAACGCCAGGATCAGCCACAGCACCGAATGAACGGGATTGCGCGACAGGATCGTCAGCGCGCCGCTGCACACCACCAAGGTGGCGAACAGGTAAAAGGCGAAGACGTGAATCATTGGCCTTGCAGCCCCCTCAGCATCCGTTCGCCCTGAGCTTGTCGAAGGGCACGCCTGAACGAAGTGAAGGCACCTCGCTGCGCTCGGCGGTGGGCTTCGACTTCGCTCAGCCCGAACGGGTTTAAATTAATCATCGCGCCCATTACCGATAGGGTGCATCGGCGGCAAGGTTCGCGGCGATCGCGCGCTCCCACTTGTCACCATTTTCAAGGAGCTTGGCCTTGTCGTAGATCAGCTCCTCGCGCGTCTCGGTCGCGAACTCGAAGTTCGGCCCCTCGACAATCGCGTCCACCGGGCAGGCTTCCTGGCAGAAGCCGCAATAGATACACTTGGTCATGTCGATGTCGTAGCGCGTCGTGCGGCGGCTGCCATCCTCACGCGGCTGCGCTTCGATGGTGATCGCCTGCGCCGGACAGATCGCCTCGCACAGCTTGCAAGCGATGCAGCGTTCTTCGCCGTTCGGGTAACGGCGCAGCGCATGCTCCCCCCGGAACCGCGGCGAAATCGGGTTCTTTTCATAGGGATAGTTGATCGTCGCCTTGGGCTTGAAGAAATATTTCAGCGTCAACCAATGCGCCTTCACAAACTCCCACAGGGTGAAGCTTTTGACGTAATAACCGAGGCTCATTGTGCGCCTCCATAGCGCGTCAGCATGAGGAAGCCCGAAACCAGGAAGACGAAGAAGAGCGAGGTCGGCAGGAAGATCTTCCAGCCCAGCCGCATCAGCTGGTCATAACGGTAGCGGGGCACCGTCGCCTTCACCCAGGAGAAGACGAAGAAGAAGAACAGGATCTTGGCGAACAGCCACAGGATGCCTGGCACCAGATAGAGCGGCGCCCAGTCGAACGGCGGCAGATATCCGCCCCAGAACAGGATTGCGTTCAGCGCGCACATCAGGATGACGTTGGCATATTCGCCGAGCCAGTAGAGCGCGAAGGCCATCGACGAATATTCGGTCTGGTAGCCCGCGACCAGCTCGGACTCCGCTTCGGTGAGGTCGAAGGGCGCGCGCGCCGTTTCCGCCATGGCCGAGATCAGGAACATGATCGCCATCGGGAACAGCAGCGGGTTGAAGCCGTTGCCGTTCAGGAAGCCATAATAGCCGCGCTGGCTTTCGACAATCGCCGAGAGGTTGAAGCTGCCCGCCCACAGCACGACGCAGATCAGGATGAAGCCGATCGAGACTTCGTAAGAGATCATCTGCGCGCTCGCGCGGATCGCCGAATAGAAGGGATATTTGGAGTTGGACGCCCAGCCCGCCAGCACGATGCCGTACACGCCAAGCGACGAGATGGCGAGGATGTAGAGCAGGCCGACATTGATGTTCGCCAGCACCACGCCGGTCTGGAACGGCACCACCGCCCAGGCCATCAGCGCGACCGTGAAGGTGATGATCGGCGCGATGATGAACAGCGCCTTGTTCGCGGCCGACGGGACGATGGTTTCCTGAAGGAAGACCTTGAGCCCGTCCGCGAAGGACTGGAGCAGGCCGAAGGGACCGACGACGTTCGGACCACGACGCAGCGCCATCGCCGCCCAGATCTTGCGGTCGGCATAGATGATCATCGCGACGGCCAGCATCAGCGGCAGCGCGATCACCAATATGCCGATGATCGTCGACAGCAGCCATGCGCCTTCGAAGGGCATGCCGAGATTTTGGAAGAAAGCGGTCACTTGTTCATACCCCAACCGTTCGGGCTGAGCTTGTCGAAGCCCAGCATCGAGCGGAGCGAGATGACTTCGCTACGCTCAGTCGCGCCCTTCGACAGGCTCAGGGCGAACGGAGTGTCGTTATCCAGGCTCATTCCGCAGCCTCCGCGAAGCTCACCCCATGGATCAGCTCAGCCGAGCATTGCTGCATCGTCGGGCTGGCGCGGCAGATGGCGTTGGTCAGGTAGAAATCCTTGATCGGCGACCCGAACTCGCCGCTCGCCCCGGTCGGCAGCTTGGGCGCGGACCAGCAATAGTCGGCCAGACCCTCTTGGCCGAGCGCCGGAACCGCCTTCGCCATTTCCGCGCGGAGTTGCTCGAAGCTGTCGAACGGCAAAGTTGCGCCCAACACTTCCGAAAGAGCGCGCAGGATCGACCAGTCCTCGCGGGCGTCGCCCGGCGCGAACACGGCCTTTTCGCCGCGCTGCACCCGGCCTTCCAGATTGACGTAGGTGCCCGCCTTTTCGGCATAGCTCGCGCCCGGCAGGATCACGTCCGCCGCATGCGCGCCCTTGTCGCCATGATGGCCGACATAGACTTTGAAGCTGTCCTCGAACGCCGCATAATCGACTTCGTCCGCGCCCAGCGAGAAGAGCAGCTTCGGCTTCGCAGCCGCAATGGCCTTGACCCCGCCCTGCGTCGCATAGCCAAGCATCAGCCCGCCCATGCGCGCCGCCGCGAAGTGCAGCACGTTGTAGCCGTTCCAACCCTCTTTAATCAGACTCAGCGTTTCGACCAGCGCCAGCGTATCGCCATGCGCGCCATCCTTGGCGAGCACACCGCCGCCCACGATCATCGCCGGACGCGCCGCCTTGCCGAAGGTCTCGACGACCGCTTCGGACAGCTTCGCCAGCAGCGACGCATCATTGCCCAGCCATTCGACCTTGTAAGTAAGGTCCACCTGCGGGCCGAGGGCGAAAACCTTCGCGCCCTTCTTGATCGCCTTGCGGATGCGGGTGTTCACCAGCGGCGCTTCCCAGCGCAGATTGGTGCCGACCAGCAGGATCACGTCCGCCGTCTCGATGCCGTTCAGGGTGGTGTTGAAGTTCACCGCCGACAGGCTCGACACGTCATATGCGAGGCCGGTCTGACGCCCTTCGAGCATCGTGCCGCCCAGCTTCTGCACCAGCAGCTTGCCCGCGAACATGGTCTCGCAATCGAGCAGGTCGCCGGCCAGCGCCGCAACGCTGCCGCCATGCTGGACGGCCGCGATCGCCTTGAACGCCTCTTCCCAGGTCGCCGGAACCAGCTTGCCGTCCTTGCGGACATAGGGCTTGTCGAGGCGCTTGCGCACCAGACCATCGACATTGTGCCGGGTCTTGTCGCTCGCCCATTCCTCGTTCACGTCGTCATTGATGCGCGGCACGGCCCGCAGCACCTGACGGCCCCGGCTGTCGAGGCGAATGTTGGTGCCGACAGCGTCCATGACGTCGATCGCCGGCGTCTTGCGCAGCTCCCACGGGCGCGCCTCGAAGGCATAAGGTTTCGACGTCAGCGCGCCGACCGGGCAGAGATCGACCACGTTGCCCGATAGCTCGCTCTTGGCGGCATGTTCGAGATAGGTGGTGATCTGCATATTCTCGCCGCGATAGATGGCGCCGATTTCCGGCACGCCCGCGACTTCCTCGGCAAAGCGCACGCAGCGGGTGCACTGGATGCAGCGGGTCATGACCGTCTTGACGATCGGGCCCATATATTTCTCGGTGACGGCGCGCTTATTCTCTTCGAAGCGGCTGGTGCCCTTGCCGTAAGCGACCGACTGATCCTGCAAGTCGCATTCGCCGCCCTGATCGCAGATAGGGCAGTCGAGCGGGTGGTTGATGAGCAGGAACTCCATCACCCCTTCGCGCGCCTTCTTGACCATCTCGCTGTCGGTGCGGATGTCCTGGCCTTCGCTGGCCGGAAGCGCGCAAGACGCCCGCGGCTTGGGCGGTCCGGGCTTCACCTCGACCAGACACATGCGGCAATTGCCCGCGATGCTCAGCCGCTCATGATAGCAGAAACGCGGGATTTCCTTCCCCGCCAACTCGCACGCCTGGAGGACCGTCGCGCCCGCCGGGACTTCGAGTTCCACGCCGTCGACTTTGACTTTAGGCATCAGATTGCCCCTTGATAATTGCGTGGATTTTACGCGTGGCTCTAACGGCAACCCAGAGGATTGCCGGTGCCGCATAAATTACCGCAAACGCCATGATTGTCCGTGCATCACTGCACTGGAAAGCCTCACCCTGACCACAACCACGTGCATTGTAATCGCTGTAAGCAGCGAGCGCGATCAACGCGACCGCGATGAGGGACAAGAAATAGCCACCGACAAAGATTGCCATCATGACCGTTCCTGCATCGAAGCGTGGAAAAGAACGCGTCACTCCGCCGCCTCCATCACAGGCGCGCCGCGTTCATTGATCCGGCGCTCGATTTCCGGCCGGAAGTGCCGGATCAGCCCCTGAATCGGCCATGCCGCCGCGTCGCCGAGCGCGCAGATGGTGTGGCCTTCGACCTGCTTGGTGACTTCGTGCAGCATATCGATTTCGCCGATGTCGGCCTCGCCGGTGCGCAACCGTTCCATCACGCGCCACATCCAGCCGGTGCCTTCGCGGCACGGCGTGCACTGGCCGCAGCTCTCATGCTTGTAGAAATAGGAGAGGCGCGAAATGGCGCGGACGATGTCGGTCGACTTGTCCATCACAATGACCGCCGCCGTGCCCAGGCCTGAACCGACAGCCTTGAGACCATCGAAGTCCATCGGCGCGTCCATGATCTGCGAGGCAGGAACCAGTGGGACCGACGACCCGCCGGGGATCACCGCCAGCAGATTGTCCCAGCCGCCACGGATGCCGCCGCAATGCCGGTCGATCAGTTCCTTGAAGCTGATGCCCATCGATTCCTCGACGACGCAGGGCTTGTTCACATGGCCGCTGATCTGAAAGAGCTTGGTGCCCTTATTGTTTTCCCGCCCGAAGCCGGCGAACCATTCGGAGCCACGGCGCAGGATCGTCGGCGCAACCGCGATCGATTCCACATTATTCACCGTGGTAGGACAGCCATAAAGGCCAGCGCCCGCCGGGAAAGGCGGCTTCAGGCGCGGCTGGCCCTTCTTGCCTTCCAGGCTTTCGATCTGCGCGGTTTCCTCGCCGCAGATATAGGCGCCCGCGCCGCGATGGACGAAGACGTCGAAATCATAACCCGAACCACAGGCATTCTTGCCCAGGAAGCCTTTTTCATAGGCCTGCTCGACGGCTGCGAAGAGGACCTTCGCCTCATAGATGAACTCGCCGCGGATGTAGATGTAGGCAGCGCGCGCCCGCATCGCGAAACCGGCGACCAGAGCGCCCTCGATCAGCTTGTGCGGATCGTGACGGATGATTTCGCGGTCCTTGCATGAGCCTGGCTCGGATTCATCGGCGTTGATGACCAGGAAGCTCGGACGGCCATCCTTGCTTTCCTTGGGCATGAAGCTCCACTTCATGCCGGTCGGGAAGCCCGCACCACCGCGACCGCGCAGGCCGGACGCCTTGATGCGCTCGATGATCTCGTCCTGGCCGATTTCCAGCAGCTTCTTGGTATTGTCCCAATCGCCGCGCTTGATCGCCGCGTCGACGCCCCAGTCCTGGAAGCCATAGACGTTGGTGAAGATGCGATCCTTGTCGGCAAGGGGTGCGATGACGTCGCTCATGCGCACTGACTCCAATTCCGTTCACCCCGAGCGAAGTCGAAGGGCAAGTCTGAGCGAAGCGAAGACACTTCACTGGGTTCAGCGGAGGGCTTCGACAAGCTCAGCCCGAACGGGGAAAGGGCGGAAGTCATCACGCCCACTCCCCCCGATAATCATGATTTTCACCGACCATCTCTTTCAGCGTGGTCGGCCCGCCTTCGGGGCAGCTCGTCTGACGCTCGATCTGCGGCCCGATCTTGGGCTGCTTGCCAGCGGCGAGATCGTCGAGGATCGCGCTCATGCTGTCATAGGTCAGGTCTTCGAAATTATCGTCGTTGATCTGGACCATCGGCGCGTTGGCGCAGGCGCCCAGACATTCGACCTCGGTCAGCGTGAACAGCCCGTCGGGAGTCGTGCCGCCCTTGACCAGACCCTTGTTCTTGCAGGCCGAAAACACATCGTCCGAACCGCGCAACATGCAGGGCGTCGTACCGCACACCTGCACATGATAGCGGCCCACCGGCGCGAGGTTGTACATGGTGTAGAAGGTCGCGACTTCGTAGACGCGCATGTAAGGCATTTCGAGCTGGTCGGCGATATATTCCATCACCGGCACCGGCAGCCAGCCATTGGTCTGCGTTTCCGCGCCCACCTGACGCTGGGCGAGATCGAGCAGCGGCATCACCGCCGACTGCTGACGACCGGCGGGATAGCGGGCGATGACCTTTTTCGCCTGTTCTGCATTCTCGGCCGTCCACGCAAACGCGCCCCAGCGCGCGCGGGTTTCGGCCTCATCCGGGATATGAACTGCGTCAGCCATTAGCGATCATTCTTCCGGTGTATGGGTGGCGGCTACGATTTTCCCACCCTCGAATTTAAAGGAATACGTGACACCCTGTATCCACGGACATTTCCACGACGCAGAAACAAATGAGTCATGACTTAAAAGGTGATCCAGCTGGCAGGCGTTTTTCAAACGGTCAGCTGTGAGCGGTTCACTACCGCCATACACGGGATCAGAGAGCTGAACACCCGCAGCCAATCCGGCGAACTCCGATTGCCGCCCGGCTTCCGCAGCTCGTATAAGCTGCAAAACCGTGCGCTCATTATCATTAGCTGCCTTGACGGATTCCGCCCGGCATCCGGTCGCCCAGACCAAGCTGCTCATCACAGCAAGCGCCGCCGCCCCCTTCACCGATCACACTCCCCAAACACGATGTCCATGGCGCCCAGGACAGCGGTGGTGTCGGCCAGCATGTGGCCCTTCATCATGAAGTCCATCGCCTGCAGGTGCGAGAAGGCGGTCGGGCGGATCTTGCAGCGATAGGGCTTGTTGGAGCCGTCCGCGACCAGATAGACGCCGAACTCGCCCTTGGGGCTTTCGGTCGCCACATAGACTTCGCCTGCCGGGACATGGAAGCCCTCGGTATAGAGCTTGAAATGGTGGATCAGCGCTTCCATCGAGCGCTTCATCTCGCCGCGCAGTGGCGGCGAAACCTTACGGTCGAAGCTGGCGATCGGCCCTTCGGGCATTTCATTGAGGCACTGTTTCATGATGCGCGCGGACTGGCGCACTTCCTCGACGCGCACCATGAAACGGTCGTAGCAGTCGAAATTCGTGCCGACCGGAACGTCGAATTCCATCCGGTCATAAACGTCGTAAGGCTGCGATTTGCGCAGATCCCAGGGGATGCCCGACCCACGGATCATCGGCCCGGAAAAGCCCCATTTCAGCGCATCTTCCTTGGACACCACGGCGATGTCGACATTGCGCTGCTTGAAGATGCGGTTGTCCGCCACAAGGCTGATTGCATCCTCGAACAGGCGCGGCAGGCGGGTGTCGAGCCAGTCGGCAATGTCGGTGAGCAGCTTGAGCGGCACATCCTGATGCACGCCGCCCGGCCGATAATAGGCCGAGTGCATGCGGGCGCCCGAGGCGCGCTCGAAGAAA
>DATEDR010000042.1:0-4404 GCA_035281605.1 Sphingobium sp. | reverse complement strand
ACGATCGAGAAAGTCGAGGGCGTGCGTCCTTACACGCCGCTCGAACTGGCAGGCCGCAATATCTACATCCGCGAGGGCTGCTACAATTGCCATAGCCAGATGATCCGTCCCTTCCGCGACGAGACGGAGCGTTATGGCCATTATAGCCTCGCCGCAGAGAGCATGTACGATCACCCTTTCCAGTGGGGGTCGAAACGGACCGGGCCAGACCTGGCACGGGTAGGCGGCAAATATTCGGATGAATGGCATGTTCAGCATCTGAAGGACCCACGCGCGGTGGTGCCGGAATCGATCATGCCGGGCTATGCATTCCTCTCCGAACGCGCACTGAAGCCGGGCGATATGCGCCGGGACCTGACGGCGCTGAACGACGTCGGCGTTCCCTACAGCAAGGAGGACGTCGCCAAGGCGAACGATGACCTGAAGGCCCAGGCCGATCCGGACGCGGACGCCAAGGATCTGCTCAAACGCTATCCCAAGGCGCAGGCGCGGGATTTCGACGGCAATCCCGCCGAGCTTACCGAGATGGATGCGCTGGTCGCCTATCTCCAGATGCTGGGTACGCTGGTCGATGTGGAGAGCGCCAAGCCGCAGGAGGCGCTTTCAAAGGCGTCAGGGCGATGAGCTATGACGAATTGCGGCACTTTGCCGACAGCTGGGGCCTGGTCTTCATGGGCGCGAGCTACATCGTCCTGATCGGCTGGCATTTCCTGCCCAAGGGACAGCAGCGCAGCCGGCAAGCGGCAAGCGCGATCTTCGAGACGGACGACACGCCAAGCGAGATTGAGCCCGACCATGGTTGATGAAAAGCACATCGATGCCGCCACCGGGACTGAAATAAAGCGTCACGAGTGGGATGGCATCCAGGAACTGGACACGCCTCTGCCGCGCTGGTGGTTGTGGACCTTCTACGCCACGATCCTGTTCGCGGTCGGTTATACCATCGCCTATCCGGCCTGGCCGATGATCGACCGGGCGACGGGCGGAATGCTCGGATGGTCGAGCCGGGGCGCGCTGGACAAGGAACTGGCTGCGCGCGAACGGCAGATCGCGCCGATCCGGCAGGCTATCGCCGATACCCCCATCAAGGCGCTGCCCGGTCGGCCTGAACTCATGCAGCAGGCAATCGAGGGCGGACGCGCTGCCTTCCGCGTGCATTGCGTGCAGTGCCATGGAACGGGCGCGGCGGGGTCGAAGGGCTACCCCAATCTGAACGATGACGACTGGTTGTGGGGCGGCGATCTGGCGACGATCGAGAAGACCATCACCGATGGCATTCGCAATCCCGACCATAAGGCTACCCGGCAATCGCTGATGCCGGCGTTCGGCAAGGATCAACTGCTGACGGCGGAACAGGTCGATGATGTGGTGGCGCACGTGCGCGTGATCAGCGGGCAGGACAAGCCCGGCGCGGCTTCGCGGCGGGGCGCGAAGGCCTTTGCCGACAATTGCGCGGTCTGCCACGGCCCGGCCGGCAAGGGAGGGCGAGCGGTCGGCGCGCCCAACCTTACCGATGCGATCTGGCTCTATGGCGGGGATGCCGACACCATCCACCAAACCGTGTGGAACAGCCGCCATGGCGTGATGCCGCGCTGGGACGACAAGCTCGACAAGGCGACCATCCGCATGCTGGCGACCTTTGTCCACAGCCTGGGCGGCGGTGAAGCCAAGCCGCAAGTCCTGGCGGTTGGACGCTGAGCCATGCTGATGTCCGGCTCCGCCTCGCTCTTTGAAAAGCGCAAGGGCGTCTATCCCAAGGCGGTGGACGGTTTTTACCGGCGCCTGAAATGGGCGATCATGGCGGTGACGCTGGCGATCTATTGGGGTACGCCCTGGCTGCGCTGGGACCGCGGGCCCTATGCGCCGGATCAGGCCGTGCTGGTCGATCTGGCGCATCGACGCTTCTACATGTTCGCCATCGAGATCTGGCCGCAGGAATTCTATTATGTGGCGAGCCTGCTGATTATGGCGGGGATCGGGCTGTTCCTCGTCACCTCCTCGGTGGGGCGGGCCTGGTGCGGCTATGCCTGTCCGCAGACGGTGTGGACCGACCTCTATCAGCATGTCGAGCGCTTCATCGACGGCGATCGCAATGCCCAGCTGAAGCTCGCACAGGCGCCGCGGAGCGCGGCGAAGGCGGGCAAACGTCTCGCCAAATGGGCGGTGTGGCTGACGATCGCCTTTGTTACGGGCGGCGCGTGGATATTCTATTTCGCTGACGCCCCCACGCTCCAGCAGGAGTTTTGGGCCGGGACCGCAGCGCCGGTGGCCTATGCGACGGTGGCGGTGCTGACCGCCGCCACCTTCATACTGGGCGGCTTCATGCGCGAGCAGCTGTGCATCTATATGTGTCCCTGGCCGCGCATTCAGACGGCGATGCTGGACGAACGGTCGCTGGTCGTCACCTACAAGCAGTGGCGCGGGGAGAAGCGCGGCAGCCTGAAGAAGGCACAGGCGCATCCGGGCGAATTTGGCGACTGTATCGATTGCAACCAGTGCGTGGCGGTCTGTCCCACCGGCATCGATATTCGTAAAGGCCCGCAAATCGGCTGCGTCACCTGCGCGCTGTGCATCGACGCCTGCGACAAGGTGATGGCGCAGGTCGGGAGGCCGCGCGGCCTGATCGACTATTGCACGCAGGAAGATGCTGAGGCTGAACAGACAGGCGCTGCGCCCCGCCCGGTGCTGAAAAGTCTGCAGCGTCCCCGCACCATCGCCTATTTCACCGTCTGGGCCGGCATCGGCGCGGCGATGCTGTTCGCGCTAGGCACCCGCACGCGGCTGGACATCAGTGCGCAGCAGGATCGCAATCCCATTTTCGTCCGCCTCTCCGACGGATCGATCCGCAACGCCTATACCGTGAAGCTGCGCAATATGGAGAACCGTCCGCGCACCATGGAAATCAGCGTCGATGGCGTAACAGGAGCGAGGCTCTGGTCCGATGCCGGGTCGCGCGAGGAAGCGGGTTCGACGCTGCGCAAGGTAGTTCCAGCCGATAGCGTCGCGAAGCTGCGGCTTTTTTTGGTCCTGCCCGCAGGCGGCGCTTCCCAGCAGGATTTCCGCTTCACCGTCCGGGCGCTGGACGCGCGGGGCGGCATGGACAGCGAACCCGCCCGCTTTGAAAGGCCCTGACATGACAACAGGCTCCGCCCCCCGCCGCTTCACCGGAAGGCATATGACGGCTATCCTCATCGCCTTCTTTGCGCTGGTGATTGCCGTCAATATCCTCATGGCGACGATCGCCGTCCGCTCCTTCGGCGGGACCGTTGTCGAAAACAGCTATGTGGCCAGCCAGAAGTTCAACGGCTGGCTCGCGCAGGCGCGGGCGCAGGAGAAGATGGGATGGAAGGCGGAGGTGACGCGGGATGAGCAGCGCCATGTCCGGCTGGCGCTGAAGCAAAGGGGTGGTCCGATCACTTCGACCACGATCACCGCGGTGGCGCAGCATCCTCTGGGGCTTGCCGCGGATATCGCGCTCACCTTCCACCAAATCGCGCCGGGCCGCTACGCCAGCGACCGCCCCTTGCCGGCGGGCCGCTGGCAGGTCCGGTTCGTCGTGCGCCACGCGAACGGCGAACAACGTCTGCTGAGGGAGATCGACTAATGGCGAGCCAGCCTGCCCTGTCTCGGCCAGCGGCGGATCCCGTCGAAAGCCTGTTCGCGGTCCCCGCCCTCCACTGCGCGAGTTGCATGGCCAAGATCGAAAATGGCCTCTCCGCCACGCCCGGCATCCTGTCCGCGCGGGTCAATATGGGCGCGCGGCAGGTCGCCATCCGTCACGACCCGGCCCTGACCCCGCCGGACCTGAAGACGGCGATCGCGACCCTTGGCTTCGACGCGGAACCCCTTGCGGAGCCGGGCCCGGACGCCGCCGGGGCGGAGGAGCGGTCGCTGCTGCGCGCGCTGGCCGTGGCGGGCTTCGCGGCCATGAACATCATGCTGCTGTCGGTGTCGATCTGGTCGGGCGCGGAGGGCGCGACCCGGACGATGTTCCACTGGCTATCGGCGCTTATCGCGCTGCCGACGGTTGCATATGCGGGACAGCCCTTCTTTCGATCGGCATGGGCGGCGCTGCGGCATGGGCGCACCAACATGGATGTGCCGATCAGCATCGGGGTGTTGCTGACCACCGGCATGAGCCTTTATGAGACGATCACTCATGGCGCCCATGCCTGGTTCGACGGTGCGGTGATGCTGATCTTCTTCCTGCTGGCCGGGCGGACGCTCGACAGCATGATGCGCGGCCGCGCGAGGGCGGGAGTGGCGGCCTTGCTCAAGCAGACCGCGCCCGGTGCGCTGGTGCTGGGGCCGGAAGGCCGCAGCCGCTGGACCGCCGCGCGCGACCTGCGCCCCGGCATGACAATGCTGATCGCCGCCGGCGAGCGGCTGGCGGCGGACGGCCGG